>NZ_DATGKU010000100.1:0-8695 GCF_035294505.1 Chthonomonas sp.
AGGCTCTACTTTCCCCTCAAGTAAAGCAGTATAGTCCAGCCCCAAAAAACGAGATAAGAGTAGCGCCCCCTGCTGAAAGCCGGCCGGAGTATTGGCGATCCGGCTGTTCCACCATGCGGGCAGCACCTTTCTATAAAGGTAGGACTTATCGTACCCATTCGCTGCTAGCCGACGGATCAGCTCTTGCCAAGTAACCCGTTTAGTCTCGACACTCGATTTAACCATCGGTTCGTCCTTCGCCCTCTTAGGCGTATCTAAAATTAAGTATACAATATCCGCATCTGCTCCTTACTACAACAGAAGTTACTTCTTTCGCTGTTTAAAGCCATCCCTCCTCTTGCAGTTTTTTCCACTTCGTGCGTATAATGATAGCGGGCGCAACGGAGACCCCGTTGCGCCTTTGCTTATAAAAGTGAGGGCGCTACGATGCCACAATTTGAACAGCTCAAAAAAGGGATGACGCGCGTACGCGTGCCCGCCAAAGACTCGCTCAGAGCTTACCTGCTTCTCATGCAGCGCACCGGCGGCAAAATGCAGGTGCTACCAAACGATGTTTACGTGCTTGATGAAAGCCAGATTCAGATACTGAAGGAGAACCAGATTCCCTACGAGGTCATAGCCGATAAATAGCATAGAGGGCTTAGGAATGAAGAAGGCCTCTGTCTCTACAAGAGGCCTCAGGAGCCGCCATGGCTTGGAAGGAGAGGAGAGAGGGTTGAGCGCAGAGACGAAATATATTTTCGTTACCGGTGGAGTTGTGAGTGGCCTAGGGAAAGGCATCACCACCGCCAGCTTGGGGCGCCTCTTGCGCAACCGGGGCTTCCGCATCACCTTTCAAAAGTTAGACCCCTACATCAATGTGGATGCCGATACCATGAACCCCTACCAGCATGGAGAGGCGTTTGTTACCGACGATGGGGCCGTTACCGATCTCGACCTCGGCCATTACGAGCGTTTCGTAGACATCTCCCTTACCCGTCGTGCCAGCGTTACCACAGGAAGCGTCTACAGCACCGTCATCGAGAAGGAGCGCCGAGGTGACTATCTCGGCGCCACCGTGCAGATGATCCCTCACATCACCAATGAGATCAAAGAGCGCATTCGAAGCGCCGCCAAGGGCGCGGCCGGCGAACCGGATGCCGACATCGTGATCGCCGAGGTGGGCGGCACGGTGGGCGATATCGAGGGGCTGCCCTTCCTTGAGGCCATTCGCCAGTTCCGCAAGGACGTGGGGACCCAAAACGTCATGTACATCCATGTAACCCTCATTCCGAGCGTAGGGCCTTGGGGTGAGGTAAAAACTAAACCCACACAGCACAGCGTCATGAAGCTGCGTGAGATCGGCTTGCAACCGGATGTGCTTATCTGTCGTACCCGCCTGCCCCTCTCTCAGGAGATGAAAAACAAAATCTCCCTTTTCTGCGATGTGGAGCCTGCCGCCGTGGTGGATGCGGTAGATGTTGACACCATTTACGAGGTTCCGCTTCTCTTTGAAGAGGCCGGGCTGGCCGATCTCGTCGTGAAGCGTCTTGGCCTGCCCGAAACCACCCCCGACCTCGCCGAATGGCGCGAAATTGTCTCTCGCATTAAACAGCCGCGCTACGAGGTGAACGTGGCCGTGGTCGGCAAATATGTGGAGAACGGAGACGCCTACATCTCTATTGCAGAGGCGTTGAAACACGCCGGTATCGCCAACGATGCCCGGGTAAATATCCATTGGATTGATAGCGAAAAGTTGGAACGCCAGCCGATAGAGCAGGTTATGGAGGGCATAGATGCCGTGCTTGTCGCCCCTGGATTCGGTGCACGAGGCGTAGAGGGCAAGGTGATGGCCGCCCACTACGCACGTACCAAACCGCTGCCCTTCCTCGGCGTGTGCTACGGCATGCAGATGGCGGTTGTGGAGTTCGCCCGCAATATGTGTGGCCTCGCCGAAGCCCATAGCGAAGAGGTAAATCCTCGAACCCCGCATCCGGTAATCCACATCTTGCCCGATCAGAAAAACGTGCCGAATATGGGCAACTCTATGCGCCTCGGCAGCCATCGGTGCCTGTTGGTGTCCGGCTCTATGGCCGAGCGGCTTTACGGCGAATCGGTTATCTATGAACGCCATCGCCATCGCTACGAACTGAATAACGACTACCGTGAGCTGTTAACGAAGCATGGCATGGTCTGCTCCGGCCTCTCACCGGACTATCGCCTTGTGGAGATGGTGGAGATTCCCTCGCATCCCTACTTTATCGCCACTCAGTTTCATCCTGAATTTCAATCAAGGCCTAACCGCGCTCATCCGCTCTTTCGAGGGCTTATCGCCGCCGCCCTCGAACATAACGGCTTCCGAGCCTTTCGCGAGGCCGCAACCAAGACCATAGATCGCCCGATGACAAGCCGTGGTGAGCTGACCCTAGACAACGAGGAGAACAATGTGGGTCTTGTAGAGAACACGCAAACGTTGGAACTTTAAAGAGAATGACATCTAAAAAACGGGTAACACCTACTGTCGTCGCTGCCCGACGGAGAACCCTGTATATCATGTGCTTTGTGAGCATCCTCTTCGGGGTTCTCTCCTTGGTAGCTGGGGGTTACTTTCTTTCACTGGTCGTTCCCGCTCATCCGCGCTCGAAAGCAGACCTTTTTACCCTTGTTATCGGCATAGGAATGCTTCTGTTTGGCCTTTGGCGCCTGGGGCTAGGGCTTTACTACCTGCGCGTTCTAAGGAGAACGCGCCCCTTGCCTCCCTCGTCTTCCCAACAACAAACGTGACGAATATTCCTTTCAAGGAGAATTGACACTCATGTTGCCGCTTCGCAAAAGGTATTTTATTCCCTTTCTGTGTGGACTGCTTCTCATTGGGTTATCATGGGTTCCCACCGAGGCCCAATTCCAACGCTTCGGCGGAAACCCCTTCGAGCCTCCGGCCGCCACCCTCCACTACGCCCGCAATCGGGATTACCATGTGCAACATCTCCAACTCGTCTTCATTGTCCATCCCGATACCCACTCCGCCGAAGGCACCGTCACCCACACGCTGGCCCCGTTGCGGGATGGGCTATCTACCATCGTGCTCGATGCCGGGGCAAATCTCCAGATCAAAGATTGCACCCTAGATGGAGCCCCCGTTACGTTTGAACATAACGGCGATAAACTGATCCTTCATGCTCCCTCCCCTCTGCAGCGGGGGAAGTACGTGAAAGTAAGCGTACACTATATCATGCCCGGCGGCACGGTAGGAGGTGGTGCCAATGGAGTCGGTGGCTTTAAGTGGATCGATCCGACCCCCACCGACCCGAATCGAGCACCGGAGTTCTGGACCCAGGGCGAAACAGATACCAACAGGAACTGGGTACCCTGTTATGACTATCCCAACGACAAGTGCACCAGCGAAACCATTGTCACTGTGCCGGATACGTGGACGGTTATCGGTAACGGCCAGGAAGGCCCTGTCACCGAAGATAGGGCACACCACACGAAAACCTTCCGTTGGATCATGAACCAGCCTCACTCCACCTACCTGCTGTCGCTTGTAGGAGGCGAATTGGATGTTTATCGCACGCATTGGGAAAACGTTCCTCTGCTCTACGTCACTCCAAAAGGTCAAGGGGAACTTGCCCCCTACAGCTTCTCCGACACGCCCGATATGCTCTCCTTCTATAGCCAACTGCTGGACTTCAAATATCCTTGGCCGAAATACGCCGAGGATGCCGTCTACGATTTCCCCGGCGGTATGGAGAATGTAAGCGCCACCACTCTGGGAAACATCGCCCTCACCGACCCCCGCGCAGGCCTGGTGCGCACCGATAGCCTCACCGCACATGAGCTGGCTCACCAGTGGTTCGGAGATACGGTAACCTGTAAGGACTGGGGCAATATCTGGTTAAACGAGGGATTTGCCACCTTTATGCAGATGCTCTATACGCGCCATCGCTTTGGAGAAGAGGAGTGGCAGGCCGACAAGGAGGGGGCACTACAAAGCTACCTAAGAGAAGCTCGTCGCTATCTTCGCCCACTCTCCACCAAGCTCTACTCCAACCCGGACGTGCTTTTCGACTCCACCACCTACTCCAAGGGCGCCCTCGTGCTGGAGATGTTGCGCGACCAGCTTGGCCAAGACAATCTTTTCCGCGGCCTGCACCACTACCTCGAAGTCTATAAGTTTCGACCGGTAGACAGCCACGACCTTATGGAAGCTATTACCGACGAAACGGGCATTAACGTAGAGCCTTTCTTCGACCAATGGGTCTACAAACCGGGGCACCCCGTCCTCCAGATGAGCTGGCGCTACGACCCGCAAAGCGCCACCGTGCAAATAACGGTAAAGCAACTGCAAGATACCTCACACGGCGTGCCCATCTTCCATATGCCCATCACTTTTGGGCTTATCTACCCCGATCGGGCCTCTAGCGACCACCTGCAGAGGGTAACTGAGAATTGCGATCAGGCCGAACAAGAGTTCTCCATTCCCGAAACGTCGGCGCCCGCAGCCGTGCTACTCGACCCCGATCATGAGCTGCTCAAGCAGATGGAGACGCCGAAATGGTCGGAGGCCGAAGCCAGAGCCATCCTTCTCTATGCTCCTGACTATGTTGATCGTTTAGAGGCCGCTCGGCAGATCGTTGCACAACCCGGCGGGCTTACGGCAGAAAGAGAGCAGCTGTTTATCCAGGCCCTGAAATCGGAGCCGGCCTGGCGCGTTGCGAGCTTTTTGCTACAGCAGCTGGGCAACCTTAAAGACCCTGCCTTGCGCTCCCTCTTCCTTCAACAAACCGAAAGCAAGCAGCCCGAGCGCGTGGCAGCTGCTCTTGAGGCGCTGGCTCAATTGCCCACCGACGCCGCCACGTTAGCCCTCATCCATCGCGACGCCATCAGCGATACGGCCCCCTATCCTGTCGTTGAAGGCGCTTTAAATGCCCTCGCTAAGCTCGCTGCCGCTCAAAATCTCGACGTCTTTCGCCATCAGATCGAGGCCAAAACGCCCCGAGACCAACTGGCTTATATGGCGGTCAATGCGCTCGTCGAAGCTCACGTAGATGCAGCGGGTCCCCTGCTGTTGGAAGCGGCCGGTCCGACTCACTTCTACTTCACACGGCTTGCGGCCATCCGCGGACTCGGCCATCTCGACCGCGGCGATTCGACCGTTAGCAAAGGGCTTGCTAACCTGCTTTCGGATTCTAATCCGCAGATTCAGCGCAGCGTTATCGAGGCTTTGCAGGAGCGCGGCGATAAAAGCGTTGCCCCCATCCTACAGGCCTTTGAAACCCAAACGTCCGATCCAAAGCTGAAACAGGCTGCAGAGGACGCCATCGCCAATCTACAACGAGGAGAGTAAGCCTATCCCCTTCAAAGCGCCTTCTGGGTTTCCTACCGTCTCTTGGCAGGGAACCCAGGTTACCTTTATCCCGCAAACGCAGCCCCCCCCTCCGCTGCCTGTCCAAGCCGTGCTCGCCTTTGTTTTCGCAAACGGAAAGGCCCTCCTCGCCCGTATTCGGGGCAGAGGTTGGTGTGTGCCTAGCGGCCATGTGGAACCTGGGGAAACCCCTGAAAAGGCCATCCGACGTGAAATCCGTGAGGAGGTGGGTGCCAACGTAGGCGATCTGCACCTACTCGGCCACTATCTGCTATTGCCGCCGGACGCTTCGCCCTATCTTGCGGCGGTCTACTACACCTTCCTTCTCTCACAAGAGGCTATTCCAGAGGGCAGCGAATCGCAGGAGGCACGCCTGTTTCCGTTAGAGGCGTTTCCTACAAACTACTATTTCTGGGATGCGCTTCTGGAAGCCGTCTGCCGGTACGCCTTTGAACAGGCAACCGGTCAAGAATCCCTTACACAACCAGGCACCTAAGGGGGATAGCCACCGACACCCCATCGGAGCAGGGGGAAAAATAATCTCCTTCAGCACGCATTCCTCCGGGCCTCTGTTGCGACCTCTTGTAGAGGAACAGATGGCTTAGAAGCAGGAGTATTAAAGGATGGGAACGGCACGTTGAGGAGCATCATGTTACGTCGAAATCTTACTATAGCGCTTTTAGTTGTCTTGATAATTACTCTTTTCTTCTACTTGATGGGCATGCATACGCCCTTAGCCATGGGGCCGAGCGATGGGCCGGCGCCCATCGCCAAACGTTTCCCCCTCACGAACGCCAAACTGCCGCTGCTGCCCCCGAATAAGCCGGTACATCTTGCCGACCTGAAGGGGAAGGTGGTGATTCTAGATTTTTGGGCAACCTGGTGCGGCCCCTGTCGAGCGAGCATGCCGGAACTGCAAAAGCTCTACGCAAAATATGCGAATAAGGGTGTTGAGGTTGTCGGCATCTCGGAAGATACCTATCTCGGACGTTCACATCCAGAGCTTGTGCAGGCCGTGCAGAGCGTTGCCAAACAGTTTGGGGTCACCTATCCCCTCGCCCTGGCCGTAGACAACCCACAACTTGAAGACCTGTTTCCTCACACCGCCATTCCCGCCCTCTTCGTGCTCGACAAGCAGGGCCGAGCGGCCTACATGGAAAACGGCTTCGACCCGGTCAATAAACTCCAAGGCGTGGATCAGACGGTGAGTAAGCTGCTTCAGGAGAGATAGGCGTCGTGGAGACGCCTATCTTGGCTAGCTGGTAGACCGGAGCTATGTGCCAGTTGTTAGCATCCGTTGCTTGTAGCGCCCCTCTTTGCCTGTGCTCTCGCCCTGCACAGCCCCCAAACGCCGCCCAGAACCAGCAAACACCCAAAGCCTGCGAGGCTACCGACCTCCGGCGTGGCCGAAGAGGTACCCAAGCGCACATCGTCTAGGTAGATATATCCATAGTTGTCTTGAAAAGCAAACTGCAGCACGGGGTTGGAGTCGGCGGGGGTAACTAGATATTGATACATTTGATAGCCTGGAGGAAGATTCGTAAAAGAATCAACTGTTTTCCCATCGAAGCTCACTTGCAGGCTATTGGGAACGCTTTCGTCGGTTGATAACCAAAAGCTCAGGTAGTAGGGTTGGTTGGGCGTTACGTTCAACGTTTGCGAGAGATAGCCGGTACCGTTGGTCGTTCCAAGATCGGCGGCGTAGTTACCGGTATGAGGTTCGTAGTTATTAACAGTCGCCACGGTGGCATCTCCCGACAACGTCCAATCGGTGAAATCCCCTGTTTCAAACCCACCGTTCTGCACAAGGTTCTGGGCATGCGCGGTTTGCAGGCTTATAAACCCCAACGACACAGCAAGAATACCTATTCTCAGGTACTTGTTCATCCACTATTTTCCTTCTCATGGTATGGATTTTATGTTACATCGCCAAACAGCCGGTTCTATTTTAGCAAAGGGTGCCACTAAAAGGCAACGGTAAAAACTACAGGATTTGTGCTCCCAACCACCACTCTAACAGCTTTTCTGGCCGATAGCCATGCCACAAAATGTCCTCAGGTTTCGCCTCCCCCAAAGCGCTCATAGGAATGAGACCTACGATCTCGCTTTCAAGAGGTGCGGCCCCTTGTGCTTGCGCGGCCTGCTTTACCCATTCAAACACCCCAGGCAGTGGCGTTTTCTCCGGTCGAGTGAGGTTCATGGAAAGCTGGGCAAGGCCGCGGCTCGGAAGAAACAGCCCCATGGCGCGCACCCCCTCTAGTTCGGCGATCTGCTCTCGCTGCCGTCGAATTTGCCGCGCCAACTCGCGTGCAACCGCTGCATCGGCCGTGTTCAGCAGGATGTTGTAGGCGATGAGAGGACCTCGCGCTCCTACAATGGCCACACCCGCTGTAGGATGGGCATGCTGAGGACCGACATCGGGGTCTAGCGCGCCCTGAGCCAATCGCTCCCACCCCCCGCGCCTTAACTTAGGCAACTCGGTCTCGCGCCCCGGGCGAGCCGCCCATTCATAAAAAAACACGGGGAGATTAAAACTATGGGCCAACCGTTCCCCCAGCCGATGCGCCAAGGCCACGGCCTCTTCCTTGGTGGCGTTGCGCAGGGGCACTACCGGCAGCACATCCAAGGCGCCGGTACGTGGATGGAGGCCATGGTGTTGGCGCATATCTATCCGCTCTATAGCCACCTCGGCGGCAGCGATAATGCCCGCCTCGATCTGCTGGGCATCTCCTAAAAGCGTTACCACGCTACGGTTATGATCGGGGTCGAGGCTCCAATCGGCCACAACGGCGCCGGCATTTTGCGCAGCCGCCGCAATGGCCTCCACCACCTCTCTACGTCGTCCCTCACTGAAATTGGGCACGCATTGAAACACAGAGCCAATAAGCCTCGCCATTCTAACTACCTAACAAAGTCTCAGGCCTTAACAGAATACCCGCAATTTCAAGTGAAGTTTCTCTAATATATGGGGATAGAGTTGATAGAACCTGGCTTTCTTCAAGGATGACCCGCCGTTTCCTTTGAATAACCTTCCCTTCGGAAACCAACCACAACCGCCCCCTTTCTCCCGAATCGGGGGAAAGGACGGGATAGGGGGCGAGCAAGATAAGCTCACTTTGTTAACTTGCTCTAGAACCGCGAGATTGACAGCTTCAACAGCCCCACCTCCTACCCCTCAGCACCGGTGGGAATGGAAATGCAAGATTTCTCGCCTTCGGCTCGAAATGACAGTTGTTTATCTCATCTTCGGGTCGAAATGGCAGTCGTGTCGCCGGCTCTTCAATACCGAGGCGCTCATCCTCAGTGGAGATGAAACGTAAAGACCTCTCAGCTTCGCTTCGAGGTGACATG
>NZ_DATGKU010000101.1:0-1572 GCF_035294505.1 Chthonomonas sp.
CTGGTGCCTTTGGCCCTGCCGGAGGAGGGGGGTGACCTCGCAGAGCGGGTAGGAGGGGTGCGCAAACAGATCGCGATGGAGCTGGGGATTGTGCTGCCCACCGTTCGCATTCGGGACAACCTGCAGTTGCGCCCCAATCAATATCAAATTAAGATCAAGGGCGCGCCGGTGGCAAGCCATGAACTGCTTTTGGGCTACATTTTGGCTCTGGACACGGGCATGGTGCGTCAGCACTTCGAGGGCATTCCCACAACGGAGCCTGCCATGGGGACGCCCGCCATCTGGATCAACAAGGCGCTCAAAGATCGCGCTGAACTGGCCGGTTACATTACCGTAGACCCTGCTACCGTGCTTGTAACCCATCTCACGGAGGTCGTCAAAACGCATGCGGCCGAGCTGCTCACCCGTCAAGAGACTCAAAAACTCGTTGATCAGGTGCGCAAACGCGATGAGGCCGTTGTGAACGAGTTGATCCCCAACGTTCTAACTTTGGGCGAGGTGCAGAAAGTGCTCCAAAGCCTATTGAAGGAGCGTGTGGGCATTCGTGACCTCACCACCATTTTGGAGACGCTGGCCGATTACGCCCCTCGCACACGCGATATAGACGCTTTGAACGAGTTTGTGCGTGGGGCACTCGCACGCCAAATCTGCCGGCAGTATCAGGATGAGGATGGTGTGCTAAGGGTCATTACACTGGCCGCCTCCTTAGAACAGGAACTGCGAGGTGCCGTTCAACCCACCCCAACCGGCCTTATGCTCGCCATTGACCCCCATCTGGCTCAAGCCCTTTTACGCAGCTTGAAGGAGCGGGTGGAGCAGGCCTCTGAGGAGGGGCATTCACCGGTTCTGCTCTGCTCGGGCCAGATTCGTTTGCCGTTAAAAAGGCTTATCGAGCGCAGCTTGCCTCACTTGGCCGTTTTAGCTTATACCGAGGTGGTGCCTGGCGTTGATGTGGAGGTTGTGGGCACCGTGGATGTGACCCTTAGTCTCAGCGGAACCCCGTAGGAACGCGCCTGGCCAACAGAAAAAAGTTTGCGATTGATGCTTGGGGAACCTCATGCAGAACGGCCGCTGAAGTCGGGGTGGAACATTAAGGTATAATTCGCCTGTGAATCGTTGCCACAGGGAGTCATTTAGGATGGAACCGACGGTATCGCCGCTGCAGGGGGTAAAGCCCGAAGAGTCTCCTTTATCAGAAGATGTAGGGAACGGCCAGGCCGATCCATCCAGGGCGGTGGTGGCAGGTACTTTACAGACCGCAGCTGCTGCCAGCAGTTTCATCCGTATTCGTGGGGCGCGTCAAAACAACCTTAAGAATATTGACCTCGACATTCCGCGTGATAAGTTGGTGGTGATAACCGGTCTGAGTGGGTCTGGAAAATCCTCCCTAGCCTTCGACACCCTTTATGCTGAGGGACAGCGCCGTTATGTGGAAAGCCTCTCGGCCTATGCCCGCCAGTTCCTCGGCCTTCAGGAAAAACCGGATGTAGACCAGATTGATGGGCTTAGCCCCGCCGTTTCGATTGACCAAAAATCTACCAGCAAGAACCCCCGCTCCACCGTGGGCACGGT
>NZ_DATGKU010000102.1:0-13757 GCF_035294505.1 Chthonomonas sp.
TGGCCATCCTGGGTGTAGGCCTCATGGGCGCCTCGTTGGGAATGGCCCTGCGTCGGCGAGGGCTTGCCAAAACGGTGGTCGGCTACGATGTTCGGCCAAGCCATCTGCACATAGCCTCTCAGCAGGGCGCCCTAGATAGGGCTGCGGCAACACCGGTCGAGGCGATTTCAGAGGCCGATCTGGTAGTGTTCGCCGCTCCCCCTCAGGCCATTGTGGAGCAGCTTTCGCTTTTGGCACCGTATATTCCCTCTCACGCCCTCATCACCGACCTCGGCAGCGTAAAGGAAGCGATAGTGCAACACGGCGAGTCGCTCTTCGGCCCGAGGTTTGTAGGCGGGCATCCCATGGCAGGAGGGCCTCAATCGGGGCCGCAGGCCGCACAATCCGACCTGTTTCGCGGGGCCGCATGGGCGATCGTGCGCTCGGCGCCCTTCGTCTTAGAGGAAGACCTCTGGGCGCGTCCGCTGGCCACGCTTATCAAAGCGCTGGGCGCGCGCCCCTTGCCGATGGAGGCGACACAACATGACCGTCTGGCGGCCCTTGTTAGCCATCTCCCGCATCTCCTCTCCTTCGCTTTTATGAACATGGTCGAGGCCCACCCGAATCGGGAGCTGGCGAAGCAGTTGGCCGGCGGCAGCTTTCGTGACCTTACCCGCATCGCCGGTGCAGATAAAGAGCTTTGGAGGGAGATTTTCTTGCAGAATCGGGAGGAACTGCTGCAGGCACTCGCCGCCTTTGAAAGTCAGCTAACGCTTTTGCGCGAAGAGATCGAACGGGGCTAGAGAAATAGAAACCCTCGGCCGGTACAGGCTCACCCTCCATTTTTTGAGCGGAAACGCCGATTATAACTCCGTGCCAACTGAACTGTAAGGAGTTTCCGAAGAGGTGGCAGAGCCTGCCGTTCAAGAGATAAAGGAAGAGACTGAGGGGAAGGGCGTCGGCCTTGAGGGGGAGGGCGTCGGCCTTGAGGGGAAGGGCGCCCCGCCCCAGAAAATCTCGCGATTTTCTGGGGACCCCGATACAGGCCTTGACGAGACCGTTACTCTGCCCGACCCGCGCAAACGAGGTCGCAAACAGGTTTTTGCCGCTGCCTTTGTGGCGCTCGTCGCCTTCTGCTTTGCGTTTTTTGTGCCGCATCATCCTAAAGCCGCAGCAACGGGACTGACAGAGGCAAAGCTGCAGGGACGGTGGGTTTTGCAGAGCATCGGTAAAACGCCTACCGGCCCTCAAAGCGGTTGCCCTATTCTTGATCAGCAGGTAACCTTCGCCCATGGGGTGATCACCGGAACGACCCGGCTCTTGGCCGACACACCCGATGGCACCACCCAAATGCCCTTCCCCGATAAAAGCGTACAACAGGTAAGTTCCGACGATGATGGGCAGACTCTTCTCATTCGATGGCAGGGCACCTACGAGCTAAAGGGGCCTAACCGCCTATGGCTGAAGATAGGTAAGGCCAGCTACCCTATAGACGCCCAAATCGCCCCTAAAACGCACGCACTTATCTGCAGTCACGATCTTATTCTCACCTATCCTAACGCCACGTGTTATGTTCCCGCAAAGCCCTAGAGCCCCTTCTTAGGCTATTGCCAGAACTGGTAAGTCGGCAGGCCCCTTGCAATGCCGTAGATATTCCACAGGCTACCCACTACAAACTGCCCCAGCATCAGGCCGATGAAGAAGGGCAACGCTTTCTGAAAGGCGCCTCGGCCTCCATAGCGAAGGATAAGACCTTTGAATATCCATGCCAGGAACAGCGGCCCCCAAACCAGGTTGATCTCCCAAGAGGAGGTCACGGCGAAAGCCAGCGGATGAAAAGGCCACCAGGGGAACCGCACCCGCATCCACTGGAGAAAGAAGGCGATGCCACATCCCACAAAAATAGACATCAGCTCGCCGAACTTGCCGCGAGTGGGCGTGTTAAGCCATGAGGTTAGGTTGTTGTAGGGTTCCGGCCCAAAGGTCAGCACGCTTTTGGCTTCGGCGCCGTAGTGGTACATTAGTCCGAGCATGTTCCAAAACGCTACAAACACCCCAAAGATGCCGAGGAAAAGCATGGCGAAGTACCAGCTGCGATAGCGCGAGTGGGTCTGTTCGGCCAGTTTAAACCCTTCCAACTGGTGCGGCATGGGGTGGCTGCGGTAGGCGCGATTAAACCAGAAATAGAGGGAGAAAACGGTGAGTGTATTTGCAGAAAAGCTGTCGGTTCCGGCCACGCGCGTCATGATCATTTCAGGGCCGGTGAAGTGGAGATCATGAACGGGGGTGCCCAGTTCGGCCCTCATGCGCGTAATGGCGATGGCAAGCATGAAATACATGAAGAAAAAGAGAATGCCGATCCACCAGACCATCCCCAGCCAGGTGGAGAAGGCGACAAGCGAGCCTACCCCCACAATCACGCCCAAGACAGCCCATCGGTAACGGATAGGTTCGGTGCTGTCGTCGAGTTCGGAGGGCCGCCCTAAAGCGCAGCGAAGCACCTGCTTGATGTAATTACGGCTAAGCCAGGCAGCATAGAAGAAGAAGGAGAGATAGGCCCCAAACGACTGATTTTCGATGTAGGGGAAGCGCGGGTCACGGTCGTAGCCAAGCCACACGACGGCGACCCGCTCCAGCTTCCAAAACCAGTAAAAAAACCACATCGAGAACAGGAAGTCCAGCGGCATGAACATGCCTAAGCCGATCATAAAGGGGTAGAACGAGACGGGCGTCCAACCAAGGGCGTTCCACGGTTTGGATGTAAAGTACTGACCTATATCCAGGAAGCTTTGGCCGAACCCCGGCGTGAGAACCGTGGGGATATTAGGATAGTAGTAGTTAAGGCTATTGATCATATCAATGGAGCCGGCGATGGCGAAGCCAAGCCAGAAGAGCCGGTTTCGGAAAAGCCCATTCGGCGCAAAAGCCTGTTCTGAGGTGATCTGCAAAGGCAGTTGGATAATGGGGTAAGTGAGTCGTTCGTGCTCTGTCCACTGTTTACGCAATATTACATTAATGCAAAGCATAATAAAGAGCAGCATGGAAACGAAGGCCGTCCAGATGCAGACGACAGGCAGCCAGGCACGAATGTAGACCCAGCGAAAGATGGTGTCGTTGCCCACGTAGTAGCCCTTGTAGATTTTGGGGTCGCTGATGAAAAGCGCCGGCTTCAGGTGTGGGATGATGAGGTGTGCCCAGTTGTTGGAGGCATTGGCGTGCTTAAAGGGCCAGGTAAGCATGGGGACGAAAACCTCCAACATGTCGTGCCCACTGACGGCGGCGGCGATGCAGAGAACCGAGTAAGTGAGGAGGAGTTCACCGCGTTCCAGGGCCAGCCGCGGAGCGAAACGTTTCAGGCCCTGGTTGGCCACGGTAAGGCAGAGCAGAACGAACACGGTATCGAAGAACAGGGAGATGGTGGTGGGGTGGGCGGAATAGCGCACGACCTCCATTTCCACCTGCCAAAAGTCGGTAAGGGGAATAAGAATAAGGCAAAGGAGGACAACCCGCCAGGTAAGCGAGCGCCCGTAGGGCCGGCGTTGGCCTTCCGGTAGGGCTGCCGCCAGGTGAGGAAACGGCTCTTTTTGTAAGGGCATATCCGCCATCGTCAATTTCAACTCCTTTCAAGTGCAGAAAAAAATTCGCCATTCTGCCGCCGTTTCCTGCTAGAGCCGCATAGGTTGGCATCACCATCATCGTGTTCGTTTATCCCATCGTCGCTCGCATCGTCCTCCCTAAGAGAGTTGTTGCCGATAAATGTTCCATTCGAGATGGGGGCAGCGAGCCGCTCACACCGCTTACGTCGGAATAACCGGCCTAACAGAGCAGCTACCTGCTGTGGGTCGGAGCCTCTGTGGTGGAAGCTTCACCGAATCGGCCTCTATGTGACACTTTTTTGTTCTGAAGTATTGATTGTTGACAGATTCTGTGATACAATAGAAGTGTTACCGGATCCTCAAGGCCGACGCCCTTCCCCTTAAAGTTGGTGGGGATTGTAACTCAAGATTTCTCGCCTGCGGCTCGAAATGACAGTTGTTGATCTCGTCTGTGGCACGAAAGGACAGTCGCCGACTCTTCAAGCCCCCATCCTCCCGCTCCTCCCCCCATTGGGGAGAGGGGCACCTCGCGGTGGGCGTCCTCGCGGACGGCGCCTTTGCGGCCAGAAAGATTGCCTTACCCGCCTCTTTTTCTGGCCGCTGCGTCGCCGTGCGCTAGCACCTCCCTAATAGGGGGAAAGGCCGGGATAGGGGGCGAACAAGGCAGGCTTGTTTTGTAAACTACCTCTAGAACCGCGAGATTGGTAGTCGCTATACAGCCCCACCCCCACCTCTTAGAACCGGTGGGGATTGACACTCAAGATTTCTCGCCTTCGGCTCGAAATGACAGTTGTTCATCTCGTCTTTGGCTCGAAATGACAGTCGTCTATCCCGCCAGCTCCTCAAGGCCGATACAGGGGCCCTCAAAACATCGCAAGATTTTCTGGGGTAGGGCGTCCTTCCCCTTAAAGTTGGTGGGATGGCAACTTGAGACTCACTTTGGCGCGTCACTGCCCAGCTGCTCTCCGTGTATAATAAAACGAATGCGGCTACACCGGCTCTTTGAAAGCCGCTGACCACTGCATCTGAAGCCGATAAGAATAGCCAAAAACGGAGCGCAACGGAGAATGGAGACGGTAACTATCGTTGGGGGAGGATTCGCCGGAGTAGAGGCGGCCTGGGCGTGTGCACAGCGCGGAGCCAAAGTGCGCCTCTATGAAATGCGACCCAAACGCCAAACACCCGTCCATCGCACCGCCGACCTGGCCGAGTTGGTATGCTCTAACTCCTTTAAATCTACCCTGCTGACCAACGCCAGCGGCGTACTGAAAGAGGAGATGTGCCGGCTAGGCTCGCTCATTCTGCCCATCGCCCGACGCCACGCGCTGCCCGCCGGCGAAGCCTTGGCCGTAGACCGAGAACGCTTCGCCTGTGAAGTCACCTCCGTTATAGAAAGCCACCCCAATATCACCGTCATTCGGGAGGAGGTAACGCAACTGCCCGAATCGCGCCCGCTGATTCTCGCCACCGGCCCCCTCACCTCCGACGCGTTGGCGCAGGAGCTTAAACGCCTTACAGACAACTTCGCCCTCTCCTTCTACGACGCGGTTGCCCCCACCGTGCTCGGCGAAAGTCTGGACACCAGCCGCCTGTTTCGTGCCTCGCGACGAGGACGCGGCCCCTGGCAAGAAGAGGCCGGTGCTAATGGCGAAGAGGGGCCCACTGCATCGGCCTCAACGATAAGCGCCGACTATCTGAATTGCCCTCTGACTAAAGAAGAGTACATGGCCTTTTGGGAAGCGCTTTGTCATGCGGAATTGGCTCCCCTGCACGATTTTGAGCAGACCGAGCCGGTAGAGAAGATGGTGTTCTTCGAAATGTGCGTGCCCATCGAGGAACTGGCACGACGCGGCCCTCGAACCCTCCTCTACGGCCCCATGAAGCCGATAGGGTTAATCGATCCGCGCACAGGGAAGCGCCCCTACGCCGTGGTGCAGTTGCGTCAGGAGAATCGAGAGGGCACCCTGTGGGGACTGGTGGGGTTTCAAACGCGCTTGAAATGGAGCGAGCAAAAGCGCGTCTTCCGCATGATCCCCGCCCTTGAGAACGCCGAGTTTGTGCGCTACGGCGTTATGCACCGTAACACCTACGTTAATGCGCCGCTGGTGCTTACCGCCCACTGCGAACTGAAAAAACACCCAGGCATCTTCTTGGCCGGCCAGATCACCGGTGTGGAAGGCTACCTGGAGTCGGCCGCTATTGGGATGATTGCCGGCATCAATGCCCTGCGATGGCTGAAAGGTTTGCCGCCCGCAGTACCGCCTAGAGTGACCGTTTTGGGCGCCCTTTGCCACTATCTGGTAGAGGCCGATCCCAAACATTTCGCCCCTATGAACGCCAATTGGGGTCTTGTGCCCGAGTTGCAAGGCCTGACGATACGAGATAAACGTGAAAAAGCACGCCTCAAGGCGGAACGTGCCCTCGAAGCGATGTCTTTGTTTGTGCAACAGATCGAGGCCGAATTGGAGTAGCAGACCCTTTGCCCAGGCCATAGAAGAGGGAGACCGGCAAGTTAACTCTCGGTTTCTCGTGATAACCTTTCTTCCGGCAACTAACCACAACCGCCCCCTTTCCTCATTCACAACAAAGTAAGCCCCGCAGGGGCCTCTGGCACTCCCTTAACCCTCGATCTCTCAGGTAGTTGCATTGCTGTCCGCGAGGACAGATGGACGGGATAGGGGACGAGCAAGATTGGCTTGCTCTGTGAACTGCCTCTAGAGCTGTGAGATGGACCGCCTCCTAAAAATTCTAAAGCTCCCTCCTACTTTTACCGAAAATAGCTTCGCAATAGCGAAAAAGAGAAGGGGGTTAAGCGAACTTTGGCACCAACGATGGAGGGGAAGGGCGTCGGCCTTGAGGGGAAGGGCGTCGGCCTTGAATCGGTGGAGCGTGAGTTGCAACTCGTGGCCTTTCGCCTGGCCAAAGAGACCTACGGCATTGACATTGCCGCCATCAATGAGATCATTCGCCCGCAAGAGGTTACCCACGTTCCTCGATCTACCGAAGACCTAGAGGGGATCATCAATCTACGCGGCAAAATTGTGCCGATTGTGAACCTACGGCGTCGTTTAGGGCTTCCTGAAACTGAGGGGGAGGGTGTCGGCTCTGAAGAAGTCCAAAAACAGAGAAGCGCATTGGCTTCGAGCCGGCGGGTTATCGTTGTGAACTACGATGGCAGTCTCGTGGGGCTTGAGGTAGATAGCGTCGTGGGAGTTTTAAGGCTCTCGGAAACCCTCATCGAGAAGCCTGCCGAGATGGTCGAATCGGTGGATTCGGAGTTTGTTCTAGGCGTCGGCAAGCATCAGAACGAGCTGATCATTCTCCTCAACGTGGAGGCTGTGCTGAAACCTTCCGATGCCGCCGAACGGGCATGATGGTAGCCATCCTAAGGAAAGAAGCTTGGGCATGAACGAGGAAATGCGTCCGTTTCTTCAGGTGTTCCTGCAAGAGGCCCACGAGCAGATCGAGCTTTTAGAGCAGGACATCCTAAAACTCGAGCAGGAGCCTTCACCGGAGCTGCTGCAAGAGATATTTCGTGCCGCCCATACCCTAAAAGGCGCAGCACGTGCCATGGGCTATCAGGCCATGGGAGAGCTGACGCACGCCATGGAAGACCTCTTCGATCTGCTAAGAAACCGCCAGATCGAGGTCACACCCGAACTCGTTGACGCGCTCTTTCAAGGGCTGGACGCTCTCAAAGCGATGCTCGGTGACATCGCCGATTCGGGCACGACCCAACAAGACACATCGGCGCTCACCGCCCAACTGCGTGCCGTTGCCCGTTGCGAGGCCTCCACAACCGGTGCCGCCCAACATCAGACCGCCGAAGTGGAGGAACTTGCTCTTTCCGAAAGCACCATGGAGGCATGTCAACAGGCGCTTGCCACCGGCCACGCGTTGTATCGTATTGACGTTTTCCTCGCTCCCGACTCCATGTTAAAATCGGTTCGGGCATTGATGACACTGCAGGGGTTGGAAACGGTTGGTGCCGTGCTACATACCCAGCCGGATGAAGAAGCTTTAGAGAACGAACGCTTTGAGACAAGTTTCACCGCCTTGGTGGCCACCTCCCAAGCCGTGGAGAGGCTGCGTGCCGAAGTGGAGCGCATTAGCGAAGTAACCGAAGTGCGCATAGTGCCGTGGATGCCGCCCACCTCCGCAAATCCGCAAACCGCAGCAGAGCAAACGCCCTTTAATGAAGAAGTTCAAACGGCTTCTCGAGAAGAGCCGCCAAAAGAGAGCGGCCCACGGACGGCAGCATCTCCCCAACCGCAGACGGTTCGGGTAGACGTAAACCGCCTCGATAACCTGATGAACCTTATAGGCGAGCTTGTCATTGACCGCACGCGCATTGCCCAACTCTGCGCGCAAATAGGGCATCAGCTGGGGAACGATGTCACGGTGGAACACCTGCAGGAGGTCGCCGTGCATATCGCCCGCATCACCGACCAGCTTCAGGACGAGGTGATGAAAGCTCGTATGCTGCCTATTGAGAATGTGTTCAATCGCTTTCCACGCATGATGCGCGACCTTGCCAAGCGCCTCAACAAAGAGTTTCAGTTTGAGATCGAAGGGAAAGAGACCGAACTAGATCGATCCGTTATCGAAGCCATTGGAGACCCCCTCATTCATATGTTGCGCAACAGCGTGGACCACGGCATCGAGCCACCGGAGGAGCGAGAGCGTTTAGGGAAGCCCCGCTCCGGCACCGTTTGGTTGCGTGCGCGACATCAGGAGAACCACATTGTTATTGAGGTGGAAGACGATGGCCGCGGCATAGACCCCGCCAAGATGCGTGAGGCCGCCGTTAAAAAAGGCCTGATGTCTCGCGAGGCCGCCCATCGCCTCTCCGATCGCGAGGCCATTAACCTCATCTTTGCTTCCGGCTTTTCCACCGCACAGCAGGTATCGGATGTATCGGGGCGAGGGGTGGGTATGGACATCGTGCGCAGCAACCTGCAGCGCCTAGGGGCCACTATAGACATTGAAAGCTGGGTGGGCAAAGGCACGCGGTTTTGCATTCGCCTGCCGCTCACGTTGGCCATCATCCGAAGCCTATTGGTGCGCGTGGGAGAGGCCGTATACGCCATCCCGCTCAACTCTGTGGCTGAAACCTTAAGGGTCTCCCCCCAAAGCGTGCGCTCGGTGCGCCGCCAACCCACCATTCTGCTGCGTGGGGAGACGTTGTGTTTGGCCCATCTTCAAAGTCTTTTGCCCGTTCGTGCGACGCAATCGGCCAAAGCCTTGGCCGTTGTGCAGTCGGAGCCTATGCACCAGTTGCAGAGGAAGGAGGACGCCGTGCGCAGCACCGTCGGCCTTGAGGCGCTTAATGTGGTTGTTGTAGGCCTTGAACGTGAACGGATCGGTCTTATTGTGGATGGCTTTATAGGAGAACAAGAGATCGTTATAAAAACGCTTGGCAAGTTCATCGGAGATGTTCAAGGAGTGTCCGGCGCCACCATTTTGGGGGACGGACGTATGGCCCTTATTCTTGACGTTGAAGGCATACTGAACCTTGCCAACCACCAGAGAGGAGTGAAAGCGCATGCCGCCTGAAATCAAATCTGTACGCATTGATCGCAATGTATTTCAGCAGACATTGGAGAAGAAACTCTCCGATCTGCCGCCCCTGCCGGCCGTAGTGAGCAAGATTCTACAGACCGTCAACGACCCCAACTCATCGGCAGAAGAGCTGAACCGGCTTATCTCGATGGATCAGGGATTGGCCTCGAAGATTCTACGCATTGTTAACTCAGCTTATTACGGTTTTCCGAAACGGATCAGCACATTGACCCACGCGGTGGTTATCTTGGGCTACAACACCGTACGGAACCTGGTGTTAGGCGTTTCTGCTTTTGGGCAGCTCAATCAGAAATCTATGCCCTATGGCCTAAACCGCACGGCTTTTTGGGAGCATTCGGTCGCCACGGCGGTGGCCTCCTGTGTTGTAGCCCAACAGCGTCTGCCCCGCACCCGCAATGCCAAGGAAGAGAGCTTTATCGGCGGGTTGCTACACGACATCGGAGCGCTTTTTCTCGACAGCTACTTCCCCGTTCAGTACGCCGTCACCATGGCCTTTGCCGCCCGCGAGAAGAAGACCTCAGACGAGGCGGAGAGCATGGTTTTGGGCATAGACCATCTCACGGTTGGGCGCCGCATTGCCGAGCATTGGAACTTTCCTTCGCACCTTGTGGCCATGATCGGCGAGCACCACCGCCCCTCGTTAAGAAGCGAGAACTTCGACCTTGTGGCCGCAGTTCATGCCGGTGATATTCTGGCATGGGAGTGCGGCTATGTGGCTTCAGAACATACGCAGCCGCACGCCTTGCACCCCGATGTGCAGGAATGGCTCAACTGCACGCCCGATCAGTGGGAGCAGATGAAGGCCCAAACAAAGCAGCTTTTCGAGGCCAGCACAGCTCTCTTGCAGGTAATGAAGGAGCACCGCTAACAGGGCTATCGCTCTAAGACAAGCTTCCCAATTGAGGACGCAGGGGGATGGGTTGTGTTTTAGGCGGGCGTGTCTAGAGATAGTCTGCACAGCAGGCCTATGGAGCCTGCTCCTATCCATCTTAGCAGATGAGGGAAAAGGCACGGTACCGTTGGCCTTGAGGTGCGGGGGGAGTGGGGGCTTGAAGGGGGTGGGGCTGCAGAGACTGTCGTTCTTGCGGCTCTAGAGCTAGTCTGCAAAGCAAGTCTGTCTTGTTCGCCCCCTATCCCTTCCTTTCCCCCTATTAGGGAGAAAGGGGGCGGTTATGGTTAGTGTCCGAAGGGAAGATTATCATAGAAAACTGCCAATGAGCTTACTGGTCTCCCCTCTCCCCAATGGGGGGAGGGGCGGGGGGGGTGGGGGCTTGAAGAGCCGGCGATACACCTGTCATTTCGAGTCGATGCTGAGATAAACAACTGTCATTTCGAGCCGAAGGCGAGAAATCTTAAATTTCAATCCCCACCGGTTCTGAGGGGAAGGGGTGGGACTGGTGAGACTGCCGGCTTTACAGTTCTAGAGGCAGTTAACCAAGCAAGTCTGTCTTGTTCGCCCCCTATCCCTTCCTTTCCCCCGATTCGGGAGGTGCTAGCGCACGGCGATGCAGCGGCTAGAGAAAGAGACGATTACGGGAACGACACAGGCCGCAAAGGCGCCGTCCGCGAGGACGCCCACCGCGAGGTGCCCCTCTCCCCAATGGGGGGAGGGGCGGGGGGGTGGGGGCTTGAAGAGCCGGTGATACGGTTGTCATACCAAGTCGAAGACGAGATGAACAACTGTCATTTCGAGCCGGTGATACGACTGTCATTTCGAGCCGAAGGCGAGAAATCTTGAGTTACAATCCCTACAAGCTCTAAAGAGGCTACTTCAGGGTACTGTTGTCCAGAGAAATGACCTCGATGTGAAAACCGCCAGGCGCTTCAAGATAGAAACTTCGTGAACGATCTCGGTGCGTTTTGATGGTGGCACCGAACCGTTGTGCCAGTCGCTCCAACTCTTCATCCCCAACACGCCACGCAATATGCGAGGGATGTTGAGAGGGCAGAACAAAGGCGATCTTCACGCCGCCTACCTCAATAAAAGCCCATGTCTCATCCTGGTAGAGCACCCGCACGTCGGGCAGCGTATTTTTGTACCAATCTACCGCCTCTGCGATATGGGGTACCTCAAGGGCAATATGGTGAAATTGGAACTCACCCAAGGCCGCACCTCCTGCTTACTATTACGTCTTTATAAGGGCTGTGTTCGCGAAGGCGCTCTTGGTGAAAGTGGCCACCTCGCGGAAGGAGAAGCCTGCAAGGCTAGCAGGGTTTTACGGGTATAATGAGCTGTTGAGCGATATAACGGAGTTTGTTTCATGCCAACCCTGCAATCCGCAGCGCCTCTATCTATAGAGAGCATCGCCGAGAAGGTCTACGCCGGAGAGCGTCTCACGGCAGAGGAGGGCCTTTGGCTCTTTCACTACCCACACCTGCCCGAGCTGGCGCATCTGGCCAACGTGGTGCGTGAGCGTCTGCATCCTACCACTAACCATATCGTGACCTACGTGGTGGGGCGCAACATCAACTACACCAACATCTGTTGGGTTCGCTGCAAGTTCTGCGCCTTCTATCGGGTACCGGGGCATGAGGAAGGGTATGTGCTTACGAAGGAGCAGATTTTCGAGAAAATCCAGCAGATGGTGGATTTGGGAGGCATCGAAATCCTGATGCAGGGAGGTCTCAACCCAAAGCTGAAGTTGGAATGGTATGAAGACCTCTTGGCCAGTATTAAGGAGCGCTTCGGTGCCTATGGCATCATATTGCATGCCTTCTCTCCTGCCGAGCTTATCTATATCGCAAAAATCAGTAAAATCTCTCTGGCAGAGCTTTTTCGGCGCCTGAAAGCGGCAGGGCTGGATAGCGTGCCCGGAGGCGGAGCCGAGATTCTTACCGATCGCGTGCGCGAGATCATCGCGCCCTATAAGGACACGGCGGACGAGTGGATAAACTGTATGCGTGAAGCCCATAGAGCCGGCCTGCGCACCACCGCCACCATGATGTACGGCTCGGTGGAGACGTATGAAGACCGTGTCGAGCACCTGCTGCGTATACGCCAGTTGCAGGATGAAACAGGCGGCTTTACGGCCTTCATCCCGTGGTCGTTCCAACCGGAGGGCACGGAGCTGCCGATGGAGCGCGCTTCGGCCTTCGACTATCTACGCACGGTGGCCGTCTCTCGGCTCATGCTCGATAACGTGCCCCATATGCAGGCTTCCTGGGTTACGCAGGGGCCGAAGATCGCCCAGATCGCGCTGCGCTATGGTCTCAACGATTTCGGCAGCACCATGATGGAAGAGAATGTAGTCTCGGCTGCCGGATGCGCGTTTACTATGCCGATTGAGGAGATCGAGCGCTTGATTCGGGCGGCAGGTTACCAACCGATGCGTCGCACCACACAATATCAGCTTCTGCCGCTGGGTGTGCCGGAGGGGTCTCCTCTGCTTGCGAACCGTACCCGGTGAGCAGCGTCCCCTCGCTCGGCCTTGAGCGAGAAGCCTAAAGGAGGGCTTCTATGCCCGAACGCATTCTTATTAAGGTGGGCATGACCGTTCAACTAAGAAAACAACATCCCTGCGGGGGCGACCTGTGGACGGTAACGCGCGTAGGGGCCGACATTGCCGCCGTGTGCCTGCGCTGTAAGCGACGAGTGATGCTGCCCCGCGAGGAGTTCGAACGGCGTGTTCGTAAGGTGCTTAACCCCGAAGAGGATGCGTCGCTGAAAAGGATGGAACGATGAACGGTAACTTTTTCCTCCTCCCAAAAACTAAACGATGGCTCTATACCCTGGTTAGCGCCTCGCTGGCAGGAGGGATGGTGGCCGCGCTGTTGGGCACCCAACCTCAAACAACCGCCCAAACGCCCGATTTTGTCATCCCCAGCAACGTGCAGATTGACGTAGACCCCACGCACCGGTTAGCGCCAGACCCCGATCTCCTCCAGATCATCAAGACGAGCCTCGAACAGGTTCCAAATGCGTTTCGTAACCGTCAAATGTGGTGGGAATGGGGGCGATTGAACGGTACCCCGGTGGCCATTCGTATCCACTCCGATTCGGCGGCGCCAGGCCTCAAGGCCGATATAGGGGTCCCCAGAAAATCGCAAGATTTTCTGGGGCAGGGCGCCCTTCCCCTCAAGGCCGACGCCCTCCCCCTCATGGCCTATGCCGCCGTCACCTCGGAAGGGCTGGGCGTCTTGGTTCAAAACACCTCTACGCAGCCGATAAACCTCCAGCTGAGCGCCGCTCTGTCGGGAGGCATCTATCGCATCGAAAGGCTCTCTACCGTCATCCCACCGCAGGTAGCCCTTCGCACCATTGCCGAGCAAAGCCCGCCGGGGCTTGATCTGCATTGGCTTCAGGGGGTGATTTTAAAGCGAGCCGGCATCGTGGATAAACGCGATCGGCTTGCCCCGGGTGAGCTTGCTATCTACCGCTTTACAGACGAACGGAGCGCCCTACAGCAAGCGCTTTCCGATGCGCTTGAGGGGCTACACCAGTTCGCAAAACAGAGGCGCAGCGCCGCCAATCGCCTGCGTCACATCCTCTATGAAGGCTCTGCGGACTATCATCGCCTTTTGAATGCCTCCGATTCGGAGGAGTGCATTCAAAGCCTTAGGGCTGCTTCTCTCATTGTCGGACAGGCACAAAGCTTGTGC
>NZ_DATGKU010000103.1:0-15025 GCF_035294505.1 Chthonomonas sp.
CCCCTCCCCCCATTGGGGAAAGGGGCACCTCGCGGTGGGCAACTCAAGGCCGACGCCCTTCCCCTCAGCGGCCTGTGTCGTTTCCTTCATCGCCTATCTCCCTGGCCGCTGCATCGCCGTGCGCTAGCACCTCCCGAATCGGGGGAAAGGAAGGGATAGGGGGCGCACAAGACAGACTTGCTGTGCTAATTGCCTCTAGAACCATGAAGCCGTCAGTCTCTGCGGCCTCACCCCTACCCCTCAGAACGGGTGGGAATGGAAACTCAAGATTTCTCGCCTTCGGCTCGAAATGACAGGTGTGGTATCGGCTCGAAATGACAGGTGTTTATCTCACGAGAAATGACAGTTGTTCATCTCGTCTTCGGTTTGAAATGACAGGCGCATCACCGGCTCTTCAAGGCCGACGCTGGGGTAGGGCGTTCTCCCCCTCCCCCATTGGGGAGAGGGGAGATTAGCAAAAGGGGCACGGTCACCGTGCCCCTACAGGCGGTTTCCTGTTGATAGGCTTTCCTTTGAAAAACTAGCCATACTAGCCCCCTTTCTCCCGAATCGGAGGAAAGGAAGGGATAGGGGGCGAACAAGATAGACTCGCTCTATAAACTATCTCTAGAACGGTGAGATTGCCAGCCTTTGCAGCTCCGACGCCCTACTCCTCAGCGGCCTGAATCGTTCCCTTACTCGCTTATCTCTCTGGCCGCTGCATCGCTGTCTGCAAGACGAAAGGAGGGGATGGGGGTGAACAACATAGACTTGCTCCATGAATTGGCTCTAGAACCGTGAGGGGGTCTACTTCCTGGAACTATCGGTCTCAAGGTAGGTGGCTTCGGGTAGTATCTCCCAAAGGGGCGATTCCGCCGCTACCGTGTACTGGGCAACTACATGCCCATTCACCTCGGCTTCCCATTGATGCCCAATATAGGAGTGCTGCACCACACTCTGACCTGGTAACAAAGTGTGGTAGAGCACACGGTCGCTGCCGTTGATCCAGTAGATTTTGACGGGTTGGTCGAGTAGGTTTCGAAATGTAACCGTGCAGCTGTTATCGCCCCCTTGAGTCAATAGGAACTCATGGGGTGGTTTTTCGTGCAGCAGATGCTGCACAAAATAGTCCCACATACGTCGCTGAACGTAAGGGCCGAAGCCGTGACCGGCTTCCGGTATGAAGAGCATGTCGAAATCTTTGTTGGCTTGAATCAATGCGTTGACAAACTGCATGGTAGAGGCGAAGGGGTTCACATTGTCGTCAAGGCCGCCATGGATCAATAAGAGGTGCCCTTGCAGTTTAGAGGCCAGAGTGACATTTGATTGCGCTGCATACTGCGGCCCCACAGGGTAGCCCATCCACAGCTCGTTCCACCACACCTTATCGGTGCGCGAATCGTGGTTGCCAGCCATAGAGACGGCCACTTTGTAGAACTCGGGATGGACGAGAAGCGCATGAGCCGACTCATAGCCGCCGGCCGACATGCCGTAGATCCCCACGCGGGTGAGGTCCATGCAGGGATATTTGGCTGCAGCCGCCTTCATCCAAGCAATGCGGTCGGGGAAACCGCAGTCGCCTAGATTTTTATAGCAAACATCATGAAACGCTTTCGAGCGGTTTGCGGTGCCCATGCCATCCATCTGCACCACGATGAACCCAAGCTCGGCCAAGGCCTGGTCCGCTCGTTGGGCGCTGAAGGAGAGAGGAGTGTACGAATCTTGGGGGCCTGCATAGATATCTTCGATCACAGGGTATTTCTGGTGTGGGTTGAAATGGGATGGGCGATAGATGACACCCCATATATCCGTTTTACCGTCCCTGCCTTTTGCATGGAACGGTTCAGGGAAGCGCCAGCCGGTTGCAAGCAGTTGGCTGACATCGGCTCGGGCCAATGTACAAAGCAGAGCGCCGTCGGCGCTGCGCCGTAACTCGGTGATGGGCGGCATATCCACACGGGAGTAGGTGTCGAGATAGAAACGATGATCGGGAGAGAACTGAAGGGTGTGCTGTCCGTTGCCGGGTGTTAAGCAACGCAGGCCGGAGCCATCGAAGTTGACCGTGTAGTAGTGAATGTAGTAGGGGTTTTGATTCGGTTCTCGGCCACAGGCGGTAAAGAGGATGCGGCGGTGCACGGCATCCACATCAAGCACGCTTCTAACTACCCATGGGCCTTTGGTTATCTGGTTCTTCACCTCACCGGTTCGCGCATCAATGAGATAAAGATGGCACCAGCCGTCGCGCTCGGAGGCCCAGATAATTTCGTGGGTCGCGTCGAGAAATTGGAGGTAGTTGCACGGCGGGTAGATGAACGTGTCGCTGCGCTCGTCTATCAGAGGGCGGGCGGCACCGGTAGCCGCATCCACCTCATACAGGCACACGCGATGATACCCACGGTAGGTTTGTAGATAGGTAAAGTGTTGACCGTCGGGCTGCCAACGAATCTCTGGCGGACCACCCCAATCAATGGGGTCGGCCTTCGCCACCTGTTCCGTTCCTTTTTGAAGATCAAAAAGGATAAGATGATGGATATCCAGTCGGTCGCCAGGAAGATCGTAGGGATAGGCCCGTAAGGTAGGGCGTAGTGAGCCGTTGCCGGGAACAGAGACGACGTTGTACATCTGCCCGTGCTCCCCCGGAACGGTGCGCCACGCTGCGAGATAACGGCGGTTAGGCGATAGGGAAATAGCGGAGTAAATGTTCTGTGCGTTGCCGTCGGTGGTTAGGGGCTTCTCAACGTTTTCGGAGGGGCGCATGAAGATGTTGTTGTTGGCGAGATAAAACTGCGGATAGGAGGGGGACGATGGCTTCGGAGCGGGCGCAGCGACAGGCAAGGAGAATTTAGGCGGTGAAATATACTCGTAGGAATAGTTCTTTAAGGAGACACGCAGCCATTTTCCCTCCAACGCAAAGGCGATCGCGTTGCGCTGTGGCGTGTAGAGAAAGTTAGAGAACGGCAGGTGAAGTGGGCTTACGGGCTTACCGGTTATTATAGTAAGAAGGCGGGCGACTTTAAAAGCATCGAAGGCCGGCACTTGGCGCCCGGCAGGCGCATCTACCAGGATGAAGGTCGTTCCCTTTGGCGAGTGAGAGGCATACCAAAAGTGATCGCCGTCGGGGAGCCAGTGCGGTTGAACGGAGGCGTTGGTGACCAGGCGCCCCATGGCTTCAGAGCCGAACTTAGCAGCGCGCTCGTAGGCCTGCAGTATGGCTGAGGAAGAAGGAGTGGGCGATGGACGAGTATGGAAGAGGAGGAGGGGCGCAGTTAAGAGCGATAACAGGAAAGAGATAGGCCATGAGAGCGTCATACCGATTGCTTCCTTTTGAAATACATTGCGTAAGCGAAGATAAAGTAAACTTCTTCTTTGAACCGGCAAAAACCTGCTAACGAGGGAGGAGCCTGTTGGAATTAGCAAGAAGTGCAAACAATACCGTTTGCTTTGCCGTTATTTTTCGATGAGAGGTAAAATAGTAAGGATAAATATCGGAGTTGGAACTATGCAAGAGCTTTTGGAGAAGCGCACAACAGAGACAGAAGAGGGGCTTGGAGGTTATCATATCCTCACATGGGGCTGCCAAATGAACGAGGAGGACTCGGAACAGATGGGGCTTTTCCTCGAACAGATGGGGTATCGCCCTGTGGAGGACATAAATCGGGCTGAGGTGATTTTGCTTAACACGTGCAGTGTCCGTGCCAAGCCGGAGGAAAAGGTTTGGAGCGTTTTGGGGAAGTTGCGGCACCTAAAGGAGCGGCGCCCGGAGATCATTCTCGGCGTTTGCGGGTGTATGGCACAGGTTCGTGCCGAGGAGTTTCGAGAGCGGGCACCGCATGTGGATATGGTTATCGGCACGGGCAACATCGCGGCGCTGCCGGAGCTGGTTCGGCAGGTGAAACACCGCCGGGCGCAGTCTGTCGAGCAAGCGGCTCCCTTGATGGCGACATCGGAATCGCATGACGCAGCGCCTCCAAAAAACTTTGTTCCGCTCACGGCGCTCGCGTTGCCACCGCGCAAGGGAGCTGTGGTAACCGACGTTCCGAAGCGTGTGGTGGAGCGCAAGCCGAAGTTAAAGGCGCATGTGCCCATTATGTATGGTTGCGATAAGTTCTGCACGTTCTGCATTGTGCCCCTGACGCGCGGAAGAGAGCGCAGCCGGCTGCCGGAGGAGATCGTTGCCGAGATAGAGATGCTGGCGCGTCAGGGAACCAAAGAGGTTACTTTGCTTGGGCAAACCGTGAACTCTTATGGGAAGAACCTCCCCGGCGGCAAAGTGCCCTTTTATAAGCTGCTTGAGCGCATCAACGCCATTCCGGGCATCGAGCGCATTCGCTTTACCTCGCCCTATCCGCGGGACTTCAGTGACGAGCTTATCGAGGCCATCGCCAGACTGGAGCATGTGTGTGAGCACGTCCATCTGCCGCTGCAGGTGGGCGATGACGCGCTCTTAGCGCACATGCATCGAGGTTACACGGTGGCACAGTTTTGTGAGATTGTGGAGAAGCTCCGCGCCCGCGTTCCGGGCATAGCGATCACGACCGACCTTATGTTGGGCTATCCGGGAGAAACGGAAGAGCAGTTTGAAAACACGCTGCGTGTGGTGGAGCAGATTCGGTTCGATTCGGCCTTCATGTTCGCCTACAGCCCCCGCCCGGGCACGAAGGCGGCGGCCATGGAGAACCAGGTGCCGCGTGAGGTAAAAATCGAGCGATTGAACCGGCTCATCACTTTGCAAAACCGCATTACGTGTGAAATCAACGCTCAGCAAGTCGGGCAGATCCAGGAGGTGTTGGTAGAGGGGTTTAGCCGTAAAGACCCCGGCAAGCTGAGTGGATACACACGCACGCTCAAGTTGGTGCATTTCACCCTGCCTCCCGGCAGCCCACGCAGCCCGCACTCGCTTATTGGGCGTTTGGTGCCGGTTCGGCTTACAGAGGCGCATCTAACGGGCTTTACCGGAGAGTTTGCGGGATAATAAAGAGTTAAGTTTGATAAGGAGGAGATTGTGGCGCGTATAACCCAAAAAGAGATCGCGAGGCGCTTGAATTTATCTCAGAGCCTGGTTGCCGGGGTGCTAAATAATCGGCCTGGGGTGTGGGTTTCGCCGGAGAATCGGGAGCGCATTTTGCGGCTGGCGCGTGAGCTGAACTATCGGCCTAACACGGCGGCACGTGCCCTTCGACGGGGGCGTACAGAGGTGGTGGCTTGCGTGTTCTTCGGGCCGGCCGGCTATAGCGCCATTGTGGAGACTTTGGCGGATGTGGTGGCGGAAAAAGACTACGACCTGCTTGTGAAGGTGGTGTTGAACGAAGAACAGGCCGCCCTCCATGTCGCGAAGTTAATGGCTCCGGGCACGTGCGATGCCGTTATCCTTTGGGGGCTGGAGCGCGATATCGAGCGGCCGGCAGCGCAGTTCGCCGAGATAGGTGTCCCTTTTGTGGTAAAGGGGCGTTTTGAGGAGGCGCACCCGCAGTGGTATCAGGCGGACTTCGATCATGAGGCGATGATGCGCCATGCCCTCGAGTTTTTGAAAGCGAAGGGGCATCGCCGCATCGCCTACTTTGGTTATGACGATGGCCTTGTCTACTCCCAAAAACTTTTCAAAGGGTTTGTACAGGCGTTTTGCGATCTTTTCGGTGAGGAGCCACCGCAAACGTTCCTGGGCTTCATAGTTGGGCAGGGCTTGCCTGAAGAGCATGAGGCCGCCATACTGATGGAACGCTGGCTGGCTTTGCCGGAACACGAACGTCCTACGGCGGCTGTCTCGGCTGCAGGGCGAGGAACCTGGTACGGGGTGGAGATGGCTTTGGCGCGTCAGGGCAGGCGGTTAGGCTTTCAGCCCGGCGAGTTTGCCATGGCCGGGCAGGGCGGGACGGAGATGCCTCTGCTGTTCGGTGAGGGCTACGCCTATCACGACGTAGATTTCATCACCCTTGCACGCGCCATGGGGCAGAAGTTGTTGCTGCCGCTGCTTGAGCGCCAAGAGCCGGAAACCCGTATTCTGCGCCTTCTACCTCAGCTGCGCCCCATGGAGACGCTTCGCTTTCCGGTTGCTGTGGCATCGCAGCTTGCCGCCGGTCTTTCGCCTTCTACAAACTAGCATCGGGCGGTTAATATCCGGCCGTGTAGAACCTGGCGCAAGTCGCCGCCCTTGAGGGCGAGCGGTTAGGTGAGGTGTAGGGGTGGGAGACCCCTGCCCCGACACGAATCGTGCACCCGTTGTTGTCATGGTATCCTCTCACGGGCTAGACAAGGTCGTTAGGTTCTAGGCAGGCCGGGTTCGGTCGTTAAAGCGCGTACTAGTTCTGCCTCGCTGAAACCTTAGATCGCCAAGGTTTGGAAGGTATGCTCTAGGTTCTTAAGGTGATGCTGTAGGCTGAAGGCCTCTTCGATCTCTTGTGGGGTCAGGTGCTTTTGCACGTCGGGGTCGGAGGCGATGGCCTGTCGGAAATCTTCGCCTGCCCAGGCGCGTGCGGCGTTGCGCTGAGCTACCGTGTAGGCCTCTTCGCGCGACAGGCCCTTCGCAATCAGAGCCAACATGATCTGCTCGGAAAACACCAGTCCACCCATCTTCTCTAGGTTGCGCCGCATGTTCTCGGGGTAGACCTCTAGTTTCTCCAATATCGTCGTAAATTTCTGTAACATCCAGTCCACCAAAGTGGTCGTATCGGGCAGTACGATGCGCTCCACACTGCTGTTGGTGAGGTCGCGCTCGTGCCAGGTGGCCATCGATTCGAGAACCGGGAAGAGGTTGCTGCGCACCACCCGCGCGAGGCCACAGATGGTTTCGCAGTTCCACGGGTTGCGCTTATGAGGCATAGCCGAAGAGCCTTTTTGCCCCGGAGCAAAGTACTCTTGTACCTCGCGAATCTCGGTACGTGCGAGGTTGCGTATCTCCGTGGCGAACCGCTCGAGAGAGCCGGCCAAAATGGCCAGCGTGGCCATGAGTTGGGCATGGCGGTCGCGTGCGATGATTTGGGTAGAAATGGGAGCCGGTTTTAACCCGAGGCGTTCACACACGTAGCGCTCCACTTCGGGGCCGATATTAGCGTGCGTTCCCACCGCCCCAGAGACCTTGCCCACGCGCACGGCCTCACGGGCCTGATGGAGCCGCTCGATGTTGTTGTTCATCTCGTCGAGCCAGGTGGCCAGCTTAAAGCCGAACGTGATAGGTTCGGCGTGAATGCCATGGGTGCGCCCGATCATCACGGTGTACTTGTGTTCACGGGCGCGCATCCGTATCACCTCGTTAAGCGCTTTGGCACGTGCGATGATCTGGTCGCAGGCCTCGCCTAGAAGTAGGGCGAGCGCAGTATCTACAATGTCGTAAGAGGTGACGCCGTAGTGCAGAAAACGCCCTTCCTCGCCGAGGTTCTCCGCCACGTTTTTTACAAAGGCCATCACATCGTGACGGGTCTCTTGTTCCAGCTCATCCATGCGGGCGAGATCGAAACGGGCGTTTTGGCGTATTTTCTCGGTAGTTCCAGGAGGGATGTGGCCGAAGTGCTCCAGCCCTTCGCAAACGGCGATCTCCACATCGAGCCAGCGGCGTGTTTTGTTTTCCCGGCTCCAAAGCCTTCGCATCTCCGGGGTGGTGTAGCGATCGATCATGAAAGGCGCTCTCCAAAGTTCCTAGCAGCAAGTTCTCGAAATCTCTGCATAGTTTACCCAAAGACGCGAGAAGTTGCGGAAAAGTCGTTTTGAAAGAAGAAGGAATCTTGGCCGATTGTAGTGAATGTATAACAACTTTCTATCGCCGAACGGTAGAAACAGAAGGCACGGCGGCCTTAAGTAAAGGAGGGGACGGATGGCACAATACTACGTGCTTGCACAAGATGGAAATCGTTATGGGCCGGCAGACATTCCCACGCTGCAGCAGTGGATCAACGAGAACCGCATTCTGCCGACCACGATGTTAGAAGATGCCTCGACCGGCCAGCAGCTGCCCGCTTCCGCTTTGAGCGACCTGCGGTTTCCCACCGCGATGCCTCAGCCCCCAATGCCCTCACAGCCGACGATGGGGGCGGCACCACAGATGCCAGGCACTAGCCCTATCTATGGACGGGGTTCTCAGGTAACCTATCAGCCGCCCGGTATGACGCCGTTTAACAACACGTCTGGAATGCGGGCGGATGTGCCTCCGGAGATAGAGGCGTTGAAGTGGAACTGGGGCGCCTTCGGCTGTGGCTGCATTTGGCTGCTCTTCCACGGTCTGGTGTTAGCCGGCATCGGGTTGGTCTTTGTCCAGGGGATATTGGGTGCTGTGTTAGGATCTGTGCTTGGTAACTTCGGCGTCTGGATTGGGGCGCTGATCGGCATATGCATCAGTATCTGGCTGGGGTTAAACGGCCATAAGTTGGCTTGGCGCTATAATCAGTACGCAAGCATAGACGACTATTTCCGCCGAGAGCAGATATGGACGATTTTTGGCATTATCGGGTTTGCTCTTGGTTTAGTTGAGTTGATCTTTAGTATCCTTTTTCGGCTGAGCATGCGTGGGTAGAGCCGGGTTCATTGCAAGCGAGGCCGATCCGAAATATCTTTGCCCTTGCCACGACGCAGGATGCTTACGGTGAGGTTCCATTGCAGAACCGGTCGTACAGCAAACCCCAACGCAGGCCGCGAATGCTTACGGCGATCTGCTCGGCCTCTAGGTGCGAGAGGAGCAGCGAAAGGATAAGGGCACCGGCCACAATGATATCGGCACGTGCCGGCTCTAGCCCCGGAACCATCTTTCTCTCCGCAATAGTTAGAGTGGCAAGGCGGCGCAGAATCTGTTCCAGTCGGGTTACCGGAATAACGTGATGGTGCAGTTCCGCGGCGCTCTGAACGCCGCCTTTATCTATGGCCGCAAGGTTGGCGATGGTGCCGCCAACCCCCACCAGGGTATGAGGCCGATGCCGCACGGTTACCGGTAGGTGTTCGAGGGCTTCACGGACGGCCCGGCCGGCTCCATCGAGTTGAGCGAGGGTGGGCGGGTCGGAACGCAAAAAACGCTCCGTAATCCGAACCGCCCCTATCTCTAGGCTCACACGGAAAGCGATGCTCTTTCCTTCCGAGTCGCCGACGATCACCTCGGTACTGCCTCCACCGATGTCTACCACAATAAGATGGGGGCTTTCCCGCCAAACGGGGTCGCGCCTTACAGCCAGATACGAGAGACGAGCCTCCTCTTGGCCCGATATAACCTCGATAGTTAGCCCCAGTCGCTCTTGAGCACGCTGCAAAAACTCGTCACGGTTTTGCGCCTCTCGAAGTGCGGCGGTGCCCACGGCAGCGATCTGTGCGGCCCCGTAGGCACGCGCAGTCTGCACCAACTCCTCTAGGGCGTCTAGGGTGCGTCGCATGGCCGCCTCTTTTAGGCGCATGCCGTAGGCCTGCATACCCTCTCCGAGACGAGAGATAAGGGTGTTTTCGTAGAGGAGGCGTTCGCAGTCGGCAGAGGCATCTACGACGATGATCTTTACCGAGTTGGTGCCAACATCTATGGCTGCGACGATGCGAGGGGCGGTAGCGGTCATCGCTTGGGTCCTCTCTGCGCAGTCAGCTCAAAGCCGAGGTCTTTGCCGATTTTGCGAAGTTGGCGTGCAAGCCGTGCCTGCGCTTTGTTGTCCATGCCGGCGCGCTGTCCCTCGGTTACCGCGTCGGCTAGGGTGCGTTGCAACAGACCGCAAAGGCTCTGTAGTTGCAACAGCTTGGCATTGTCGGATTCGGCTGTTTCGGTAGGGGCCTGCTGCAGCAGAAGCGTGCAGCCTTGAAGAAGTTGTAACAGGGCATGGAGCAGTCGGCGGCGATAGTTTAGCGCGGCAGGGGAGAGAAGAATGGCCACGATCTCTCGAAATGCCTCGCGTGCAGCGCGCTGCAAAGGCGTGGCCTGACGGGGAAGCGACACCACACGAAGCCAACTGAGATCGGTGGAAGGGCTTGCAACGAGAGGCTCGGCTGTTTTAGCGGTTGTGGGAGGGAACTGCTCAACGTAGTTTTTGATCTGGCGAGCCTTTATCGGCCCAATGCCGGGAATGGCAGCCAAACTCTCTTCTGAGCAGTATTGGAGTGCGGCTAGGCTATCGAAACCCGCTTTTTGTAGGGCACGAACGCGAATGGGGCCAAGCCCAGGAATGCTGTGCAGATCGAACATGGGGCTGGCGGAGGTTTGTGCTTGGTGGGGTTTCTGGCGTGTCATGCGGCTGGCTACCTCTCAGGCACGTGAGCTAGGTCGGCTTCAAGGCGGGCAAGCAGCGCTGCAAGTTCAGAGAAAAGTTTTTGCCTTTCTGGGCGCTCCCAAAATTGGCAAAGTTCGGCATAGTGCTGGGCCCGTTGCTCCTTTATACGGCGACAGAGAGCGACAAGGCCTTCGCACCCTTCAAGGTCTACATGGTGCACACCGATAATAGAAGCCCCGTCGGCATCTTTGCCGTAGCCTTTACGAACCAAACGACCCAGTTGTTTAAGCAGAGTAGGCATAAGGACATCGGCATCGTGAATATTGCCGAGCAACTCTTGAAGGTGGCGAAGGTCGGTGAGCAGCGCTTCTAGCCCCGTTTTCTCGGCGGAGTAGAGGGCGCTTTCCATCTCCGGCGCCTCGAGAAAAAGCTCTAGAGTGTAGCGAAGATGTTTAATGGCGATGCGCAGATCATGAAGTTCGTGAACGGCTTCGGGCCGGTGGATAGCCGAAGCATGTTGTGTGACCTCGGCGAGGTGGCGGCGAATGGCTGCAACGGCCGCCTGGGGCACCGAGAGGGGGCGTTGTTTAGCGAGGGGTTGGCTCGTTTTTGCCATGTCCGTTCTTCGATCTCTTTCGGTCCGTTTTAGTCTGTATCGTGGCTCCGTAAGGGGCGAGCAGTTTTTCAAATTGCTCTTTAACGCGACGTGCTTCAAAACGTTTTAGGGTTGCCGCCACTTCCTGTTGCTTTTGGGTGCGCTTTTGCACCAGTTGCTCGCAAAGTTGCTGAATGCCGGTGCGTTGCGCGGGAGGTAGGCTCTCTTGTTCCCGTTGGAGGCGTTCCAGCATCACGTCAAGGTCTCTTGCTTCGCGTAAGGCTCTCGTAATGCTGCGAAGCTCTTTGTCTAGCTCCTTGAAGTCTTTCTCTTCAAAGCAGTCGGCAAAGAGTTCAAAGACCACGCGTGCCCTTCGCGACCAAACGCGCATCTGATGCACAGCTTCTGGGTCTTTACCGCGTAGCACTCCATCGAAGTAGGAGAGCATACGGCCAAGGCGATGGGCGAGAGCATGCGCTGCAAAGGTACAGGCGTCTTGTGGTCGAGGAGTTTGGTTGTCCATCCTATTTAGCCCGGTTAGGGTTCTGCGAATAGGTCTCGAAGCTGGCGCGCTTTATCGGCTGTCACCAGGGCGATAACACCATCTCCCTCCATAAGGGTCGAATCGGCCGTTGGCAAGATGGCTTGGTCTCCCCGAATCAGAGAGATGATGAGGGCTTGAGTGGGCAAGTCAAGGTCACGAATGGTTTTGCCGACCACAGGTGACTTTGGGCCGATCTCGATCTCTACGATCTCAATGTTGCCACGGTTAAGCGCGGCAAGAGGAATAACTTCACCTCCTCCAACCTCTTGTTCAATAAGGTTATAGATAATTTTTGTGGAGCTGACGGTGGCGTCTATGCCAAGGGTTTTGAAAAGAGCCTCGTTTCTCGGGTCGTTAACGCGCGAAATGGTACGCGGAACATTGTGTTCCATTTTGGCCATTTGGCACACTACAAGGTTGTCGTCGTCGCTGCCGGTTACGGCGACGACCACATCGGCCCTTCCAAAACCCGCCTGTCGTTGGATGGCGACCTCACACCCGTCGCCTTGCATCACTAATTCGCCCAACTCGGCGGAAATAGTTTGGTAACGAATGCGGTCTTTTTCTAGCAATAGCACCTCATGGTGCTCGGCTGCAAGGGTTTTGGCGAGGTAGTAGCCGATATTTCCGCCCCCGACGATGATCACATACATTGGTGTTCTTTCCTAAAAAGTCAAGTTAAGGTCTATACATTCAGCTTTACATACTCGGATGAGTAGTCTTTTGCCAGTCCCCAGGTATTGGTATTTACAAAATCGCGCAGCAGCCCCGAAACGATGGTTGTAGGGCAGATGGTGACGATGCCCATCTGGCGATAGCGATCGGCCCGGATGGGGTCGTAGATTCGCGCGATGACGGTGGGCACTTTAAAGACCACCTTGGCGATTTGGGCAGCCATAATGTTGCGGTTATCCCCTTGGGTTGCGGCTACGAAGATATCGCATTTCTCTATGCCGGCTTTACGAAGAACGTCCTCATCTATGCCATTGCCGATAAGGCGTTCTCCCCTAAAGCGCGGTCCGAGACGGCGAAATGCCTCATTTTGCAGGTCAATAACGGTGACACGGTGTTCGTCGTAGCACATAAGACGGGCAAAGGTTGAGCCTACGCGACCACAGCCAAGAACAATGATATTCATAATAGCCTTTGGCGATCCTCCTTTTGAATAATAGCCGCTGTCGATCTTGTTGGTTTCAGTATACACCAAAACAGAGGCCGCTCTCTATGCAAAGGGCGGCTCCCTGTGAAATTTTTCACAGTTCCTTGAAAAAGTCGGGTTACGGGGTATAATAGAGCCATGCAGAAGGGGCCGTCGTCAAACATTCGTGCGCTGTTTCTAGATATAGACGGCACCTTGGTGGGGGCGGACAATCAGATATCGGAGGCGGTGCGGAGGGCCATTGTCAAAGCCCAAGAACGGGGCATACGAATCGGTCTTTGCACGGGGCGCACTCGCTATACGGCGGAGCCGGTGGCTGCACAGCTTTGGCGACCCCTGGACTATCTTATTGTATCTAATGGCGCTATTGCCATTGAAACGCAAACGGAGACGCTTCTCCATCGGCGGCTTCTGGAGCCGGCGCTTGCTTTGGAGGTAGCCCGCATCCTGGTGGAGGCTGGGGAGCAGGTCTATGTGTACGAGCCAGCCTTTCGCCCTCTTCTGGAGGAGTCCCGTGTGCTTTATCATCCTGCTCGGCCTGTGGGGGCCTTCGCCACCCCGCCACGCTATAGGCCTTATGGAGCTATTTTGTCCGAGCTGCCGTTCGTGCCGGTTTCGGTGGCTGCCTTTGGGGCGGCAGAGGAGATGCAGGCCTTGGTGAAGGCCATGCGCAAGGCGCTCTCAGAGGATTTCTCCGTAATTCAGTCGGGTACCCACACAATGTGGGGGGTCGAGATATTCGCGTCGGGGGTGAATAAGCGTTCAGGTGCAGAGAGGGTGGCCCGTTGGCTTGGAATTAGCTCTCAAGAGTGTATGGCGATTGGCGATCATATGAACGATATCGAGTTGCTTGAGTGGGCGGGCATTGGCGTTGCCATGGGCGATGCGCCTGCGGAAGTGCAGGCGGTGGCCGATTGGACAACCGCCAACGTGCAAGAGGATGGGGTGGCCGAGGCCATTGAACGCCTCCTCGCTACAAAGGCATAAACCGTACCGTTTTGTGCGAGCTGGTAGGTTAAGGAGTGACAACCCAGGATGGTTCAAGTGCAAGATGCGGCGCAACGCGCCCATATAAAAGAGCGGGGTGACCGTTGGGACCCCGAAGTAACCTATGTAATAGGGCATCAGCGGCCCGATACCGATGCCATCGCCTCGGCGTTGGGCTATGCTTGGTTCTTAAACCAGATCGGGAAGAAAGTGACGGCGGCACGGGCTGGTCAGCCCGGCGAGCAGGCCCTTTTTGCCCTCAATCGCTTCTCCATGGCCCCGCCCCTCCTGTTAACGGGGGTCGCTCCTACCTTTGGCCACTGTGCCCGCCATCAGGGAGTGGTGGCCCCGGATGCTCCGCTGCCGGCCGCCATGGCGCGTGTCGCTGAGGGCGATCGCATTGTGCCGGTTGTAGACCCCGAAGGGAAACCGGTTGGCGTGGTTACCTCCCTTGCCCTGGCAAGGGCCTATATGGCCCCGATGAACGTGACGGCGATGCTTGCGCAACCCTGTCTTTCCATTGCCGAAACCCCGGTGGTGTTTCGTGTGAGTGACCGTATTAGCGACTATCGCAATCAACTTCTGCGTAGTGAGACGGACGATTTTTTGGTTGTCTCTGAAACAGGGCGCTATGTGGGAGTTGCCACGCGCAGCCGCATTCTTCAACCGCCGCGAGCACGGCTGATCCTGGTAGACCATAATGAGCTTTCCCAAGCGGTGGCCGATGCCGAAGAGGCCGAGATCGTGGGGGTATTAGACCATCATCGGCTCGGAAACCCGCCCACAGCCGCTCCTATACCGTTTTTGGTGGACCCCGTGGGCAGCACCTGTACCCTTATCGCCGAGCAGTGCCAGGCCCATAAGCTGGAGCCGCCGGAGGGGTTGGCCGGCATGATGCTGAGTGGCATTCTCTCCGACACGCTGGTGTTGCGCTCACCAACGACCACCGAGCGCGATCGGGCGGCCGCAGAGTGGTTGGCGCGGCTGGCCAAAGTCGAGCTTGAGGCCTACGGTCAAGAGCTACTCCACGCCGCACCTGGGCTTACCGAGCGCAGCGCCGACGAGATTCTGGATGGCGACCGCAAGAGCTATCAGATGGGAGGGGTGGCCGTTTCGATAGGACAGGTAGAGGTGACCGGTATGGAGAGCCTGGCGCAGCGTCGAGAGGAGCTGTTGCAAGCGTTGGAAGAGCGGCGTGAACGTGAGGGGTTGGCCCTCATCGGGCTTATGGTCACCGATATTGTTACCGGTCGCAGCCATCTGTTGTGCCGAGGGGAGCCGTGGATCCTCACCGCGCTGCCCTTTACCCGTGTGGCGGAAGGGGAGTTCGACCTAGAGGACATGGTGTCACGCAAGAAGCAGTTGGTGCCAATGCTGCACGCCGTTTTGGAGGAGGCGTTCTAGAAAAAATTTTTGGCAAGGCTTGACACACCTTGCTTCCAGGTGGTAAACTAGATGCGACTTGCCAATAATTCAGATTGACAATTGAGTAAGCAATGCGATGACGAGGCCAGTAGGCACGAAGCTCTCGCTTCAGAGAGTCGCCGGGTGGTGCAAGGCGATGCAGAGGCGTGCTGAAACTCCCCTCCGAGCAGAAACGC
>NZ_DATGKU010000104.1:0-4987 GCF_035294505.1 Chthonomonas sp.
GCGCCACGTGGCCGCGGTCATTATGGTGGCGATTGTGGTTGGCACGTTTTCCTCTTGGGCCGCCGTCCTCACCTGCTACTATCAGTATGGCGCCGCCACCGCCAAGGTCAACGACTGGCGTACCTACATGGGTAAAGTCCCTTGGACGACCATGAAGGATTGGCTTGACAACCCCGTGCGCCCCAATCTCGCCCGCATGGAGGGGGTGGGGGTAGGCATGCTGGTGACCGTGTTCCTCATTTTTATGCGTTCTCGATTCGTGTGGTGGCCCTTTCATCCAATAGGCTACGCGGTCTCGGGCACGTTTACCATGGCATGGTTATGGTGTGCCACTTTTGTTGGTTGGCTGCTGAAGGCGCTCATCATTCGGTATGGAGGCATGGGCTCCTATCGGCGCTATCTTCCCTTCTTCATCGGGCTTATTTTGGGCGACTACATTACGGGGAGCGTTTGGGCTATTTACGGCTCCATTACCGGCATCCATACCTATCGCTGTTTCCCCATATAAAGAGAGGCTATTTGCGGGGCTAAGCACGGCAAAGGCCTTTGCGTGCCGCCTCTCTAAAGGAGGAAAGGCTCAAAGGCGGCTTGCGGCTCTAGAGGCCATGCGTAGAGCAAGCCGACTTTGCTCGCCCCCTATCCCGTCCTTTCGACTTGTAGACAGCAACGCAGCGGTCTTGCAGACAGCGATGCAGCGGCCAGAGAGATAAGCGAGTAAGGGAACGATTCAGGCCGATGAGGAGTAGGACGTCGGAGCTGCAGAGATTGCCAATCTCACGGTTCTAGAGCCAATTCGCAGAGCACGCCGACTTTGTTCGCTCCCTATCCCGTCCTTTCCCCCGATGCGGGAGAAAGGGGGCGGTTGTGTTGAGTTCTCGCAGGGAAGGTTATCAAAGGAAACCACCAATGGGCTTGTTGGTCTCCCCTCTCCCTGATAGGGGGAGGGGCGGGGGGGTGGGGGCTGTAGGCGTCGGCCTTGAAGAGCCGGCGATACAACTGTCATTCCAAGCCGCAGGCGAGATCAACAACTGCCATTTCGAGCCGAAGGCGAGAAATCTTAAGTTTCACTTCCCACCCGTTCTGAGGGGGTAGGGGGTGGGGCTGCAGAGACTGTCAATTGCTTCGGCTCTAGAGCCAATTCGTGGAGCAAGCCGACTTTGCTCGCCCCCTATCCCGTCCTTTCCCCCGATTCGGGAGAAAGGGGGCTATCTTGCCAATTTTTCAAAGAAAAGCCTACCAAAGGAAACCGCGAGTAAGCTTACTGGTCTCCCCTCTCCCAAATTGGGGGAGGGGCGGGGGTGGGGGCCTTGAAAAGCCGGCGATACGACCGCCATTTCGAGCTGATACCACAACTGTCATTTCGAGCCGATACCACACCTGTCATTTCGAGCCGAAGGCGAGAAATCTTGAGTTTCACTTCCCACCCGTTCTGAGGGACAAGGTGGGTACTTTGAAGGGGAGGGTGTCGGCCTTGAGGTGCCCAACGCTAGGTGCCCTCGCCCCATTGGGGAGAGGGTTGGGGGGAGGGGATGAGGCAATAGGGGTACCCTTGTGGTTACCGCACTTCAAAGGACTTGCGACTTAATGGGTTCACCGAGAGATGGGCAGTCGTAAGATTCGGTTTAAGCTGGGCAACCGGCCGCAAGAGGATAGTATAGCAGGTTTTTCTGAGAAAGGAGGGAGGCATGCGTCCTTCGTCTAAACGCGGGGGGCTTCTGCGGCGATCCTTATGCGGGTTTTTCTTGGCGAGAGGCAGAAGAAGAAGGCGCACGCTAGGGCAGAAGTTGGCTCGGGGATGCCCTAATAATATAGAAAGCAGCAGGAAAGCTTTTCCTGCTGCTGTCCTATTGAGCGTCGAACGAAGAGAGAAAGTCATCCCTTCTCTTCTTTGGTCTCTCTGTTTGGGTGATTATACGACGCAACCACTTACTTTGAGTCGGTTGAACTTGCAGGAGGTGCCGAACTGCTTTGCTGAAATTGTTCCAGTAGCGCCTGTAATGTAGTTTGTGCACCCTCCAACTCCTGCTGCGATAGGTGCACGGCCTCGCTTTTACTAATGAGACGTTGCCCCTCTAAACGAATATATCCCTCAATGCCCTCCGAATTCAGCAAACTGATCATGGGTACCACCGCGCCACTCCCGCCAGAGTTGTCGAACCCCATCGAGATAAAACTAGGCTCCTTTCCCGGCGGTTGATACATTAGGGTGACAACGGGAGTAAAGGGAATGAGTGGTTTCATCTTGTGGCCAATTTGAGTTGCCATCTGCTGAGAGAGCCTATTCAGCGCAGAGTTTTGCCCCATAAGAAAGCCATTGAAAATCTTCTTGTTTCCTTCCCAGGAGCTAAGCTGAAGAGCCGGAGTGCTCTCTTCTCCTTGTCTTATCGAACCCATAGTGATTACAGGCCGACCTTGACTATCCACAATGGTCAACGATGGGGTTCTGAGGTTAGGCATCGTGACACTTCCCTCCTGAGGCTGCGAGGAGGCACTGCGCATCGTGACCCCAAAAGCCCCTATAAGAACGCCTAACAGCACATAAAACCCTGCCATGCCGAACCGGCTCAGTAGCTTTTTGGAACCAGACATCTTCCTTTTCTCCTTTCGGGTTGATGGAGGAGAGAGGCGTTTGTGCCTCTCTCCTTTTTATGCTTGGGTCTACTGCTTCTATTTGCCTGGAGGTGGTGACAGACGGGTCTTACACAGGTCTGGACTCCCATCCGCGTCACAACCAGTCCTACTCTAACGGCAACTGCACGCTCTTAAGCCCCTTTCCGTCAAACCACCATAATCGGCCATTCGCATCCGTAGTCCACGACCATGGCAATGCTCCTGGAACCTCCACTAGATGTCGCGCTCCAACATGGGGAGATGCGGAAGCGCGATACACATACATCTCTATCTCGCCCTGCTTCACAACACACCACACATACACACGTTCAGGCGATGACCACACCAAAAACCAACCAGATTTCGATGCAGGCAGTTCCTTCTCTACTCGGTTTTCTCCCGTATACGGGTCTATACTTACAATACAGCGCTTCCCATCCTTACGTGCCAGGCCTATTAAGCGACCGGAAGCATCTGCATACGGAGCCAGAGATGAAATCTCAAAAGGAAGCAGGTAACGTTTGCTCGCTACCTTTTGCCAATCCAGCAGAAAATCCTCACTATCTGTATCTACATACTTGCCAAAATAAACCCTGTTGGGAAACTCAGTGCCAAGGTCTTTTCCTTCGGTATGCACGAACAACAACCTATCCGTCACCCAAGCAAACCGTTCTGCGTAAAAGCGAAACGGATAGATAGCAACCTTCCGGTCTTGTTTCTCCTTCGCCTGCGTATCCAAAATTCCTAATAGGGGCGCATACATATGCTTGCACCCCACCTGGTAGGCAATGTAGCGTCCACTAGGAGAGGGGACAAGAGAGGCTGCAACAGCCCCACCTGTATCGAACACACTGCACTTTTTGGAACGAACATCGAAGCGGACGATCTTGGCCTGGTTTTTGCTTACACGCATCAGATAGAGAAAACGGTTGTGCTCTCCCCACGGAGTGAAGTGGATGTTAAAGAAGTTGGTATCCCCTGGGAACCGATAGAACTGTTGTCCGTTTTGCTTGTAGAGAGCACTGCCATCCCAGACGAAAATATATTGACCGTTTGGGGAGGGATAGGCCTCCTTATAGTGGCCTTGTCGGTTTGCAGGCGCTCCGATAGCACAAGCCGCGCATACCAACCCAACGCCTATCAAGTTTCGTTGTAGTCTCATCGTTTTGCTCCTAGGGTAATGGACATTCTCCAGGTGGATCCCAACTTCCCTCGCTGGCATCACAGTGAAGGTAACAACACTTGAGGTATTGATCGATGCGAATAAACAAACCGGCATCCACCTTACCCTGCAGGCATCCTTTTACGCAGTCTGCTCTATCATCGCCAGAGCTTCCTGCACCTCCTCCACAAGGCATCGAGAGCCATAATGCCCTGTTGGCATACAGCGGGCAGGCTACAGGAGGGCCGCTGAAGTCCAAACCCTCCTCAAGGCCGACGCCCTTCCCCTCATCCAATACCAACCCTGCAGGACGATAGGGGGTCTGCGCGTTCCCACTTGTGTACATAGCCACGCCAAAGCTATCGTACTCAAGGCCGACGCCCTTCCCCTCATTCCATACAAAACCACGGGTGTACCCCGGACCAGGAGCGCTCGCTAACGTCCCATCCCCGTTCCAACCGTACACCTCCGTCTGGTTCGTCGCACTGTCTACTACCTGCGCTAATCGTCCTCCTCCGTCATAACTGTAGCTCCCGTTGTGGACGACCACCCCGTTCACCACCACCTTCGCACTTAAACGGCGATGCGCACCGTTCTAACGGGAGCTTCCTCCACATTCTAAGGATTGGGAGGATGCGGAGACTGTATCGGCCCTAACTGCACCGTCACATCCTGCTCTACTCCCCGCTCCACCGTGATAGTAGCTACCCCCGGATTGCGTGGAGGCCCGAGACTCGTCGCCTTCACCGTGTAAACCCCCGGTGAAATCGGATGAACCTGTGGATTGCTAAACACATAATTCCCCTTCCCATCCGATTGGCTGGTGCCGGTAAGCACCGTATTGCTTTTGGCATCAGTAATCGTTATGTTTGCCGGTATCGCCCCGCTGTCGGGACTGGTGGTGTACACCTTCAGAATGAGCAGCGCTTGCAAACGACAGGGAACGGATATCACCCCGGAAACGGGGGTGTCGAAGTCGTTCTTGCATGCCTCGTATCCTACATAGGCCCCGCTGACCTCATACTTCCAGCCCTTGTATAACTGCAGGGTGGCTTTCCCATTGGCATCGAAGAAGACTTGGGAAGGAGTAGAGATTGGACCGGGAGGAGGGGGTGTCGTCCAGGCTCCTTGAAGGCTCAGTTGACCGGGTAAGGCAGTCCATCCTGGTGGAGGGGCAATATCAGGACTTAACTGAAACGTCACATCTTGGGGCAG
>NZ_DATGKU010000105.1:0-17915 GCF_035294505.1 Chthonomonas sp.
CAATTTGGTGACCACCGATCCGGGCTTTTTAGACCCTCTGGCCCCCGAAAAACGGGGTTTTGAACTCCTGCCTCGTTCTCCCGCTCTCCATATGGGCTTCCGACCTATCCCATTCAACCAAATAGGGCCGAAAGGCTTTACATCCAGCAGATAAGGGTAAAATTTTATTATGAAGTCGCACCTGTACGCCGTCCTAAGTTGTGTTGCCTGCTTTCTGTCGGCCTGCTCCGTTTCTGCAGAACTGACCTTTTACCCCAAAACCTTCACGCCCAACACCGTTATGGAAGCCCGCTATCTTCTAAAAAACATCGGCAGCACGGTGAGTGGGCAAGAGCGCACGGTTTCTACCGGTGGTTATGTCCTCTACGCCTTTCCGACAACGGCGGGTGCGCTTTTTAAACTAAGCCTCACCCTCTCGTCCGACTCCACACTGCCTCGAATTGCTGTGCTGGATATGCACAACAAACCGTTGCCTTTCCGGCTTCAAACCGAGCCAAACGGTGTACAGACCCTGCTGTGCCACATTCCACCCGCCTGGCCTTTCGCCGACAGACTGCGCATACGGCTGGGTGCAAAGTCAGGTTCGTTTACCATTCAACAGTTTGCCTTGCAAGAAAACCCCATTTGTGACCCTAACTCACAGCTTCCCATCGGGGTACTTCACTGGCTCTCTGCTACAAACAACCTACAGGCCCTTACGTTCCCTTGGAAAGATCGCCGCACCGATCTGCTTTGGGACACCGTTGGGCTACCGACACCGCAAACCGAGCCGCCGACAAGCGCAGTACAGTTGCCGCCAACCAACCTTTCGGCAACCGCCATTAGCGCCTGGAAATCGCGCGATTTCGCCGTCTTTTCCTATCTCCCTACAAATCTCGATCCGCTCTACTTCCAACAACATCCCACTTCGGCACAATTGGGAGCTAATGGGAAGCCCATTCTTCTTAACAATCTCTCTCTTCTCGAACCGCTAGCCTCTAACCTCAGCGCACTCACACCTAACCTCTCTCTGTTAGCCTCCCAGCCCCTTAGCGGAATCTCTGTGCAGGCCCTGCCCTATCTCGCCGATGCCGCCTTCTCCTCGGCTTTTCAAACCGCGTGGCAGCAAAGCTATCATGCACCATGGCAGCCGCCTACTGCCAATATCGCTGCACGCTACCACACCTCTTCGCTCATGGCACAACTCGATGCCGATTTTCATGCGGCTCTTCTGCAGCAGCTACAATCCAAAACTTCTCCCCCTCAAAGCCTCCTAATGGTGCCCGATCCGCTAACCGCCCTCCTCCAAAACGAGATCGTACCTTGGTGGCAAATTCTCCATAAAGCACCCTACGATGAGATCGGTACCCTGCCCAACTTAACCACTCTCCTTCACCCCATATGGCTTGCGGGCGATAGGCGCCCCGACCCGTTTTATAACGCCTATCTCATCGCATCGTGGCTTCAAGAGTTGACACGTGGCCTCCGCACAACCCCTCGTTTTTCTCTATTGCTCCCGGCCGCCGACACCCCAACGCTTTCGCAAAGCGAGGCCACCGACCTTATGGAACAGCAAACGGTGGCCGCACTGCTCGGTGCGTCGCCACAAGCCGTCTCGCTCTATCCCTCAATCTCGCCCATCGCCTCAATGCCTAACTATCAAGAGCTGCTCAACATCCTGTCGGCTCTTAGTATTGTCGGCAACTACCCAGCCTCACCGAACAACCTATCGCCCATTGGAGTACTCGTTGGCGATGGCATAACCTATCAGGGCAATACAGCCGGCGCCTTAGATGACCTCTACGCGCTCACCCTGCCCATCCTCTCGCAGGGGATTCCCTGTGCGCTTGTTTCCTTAGAGCGTTGTGTTGACCCCGGCTATCTCGCTCCTTATAAAGTCCTTATTCTCACCTGCGATCCTCAAAAACCCATTGGCTCCGCCACAATGGACGCCCTTGCGAACTGGGTACAGGCCGGGGGCGTACTCATTGTGGTCGGAGGCTCCAGCGCCTTTAACGACATCGCGGATGCCTGGTGGCGCCAGGCCGGCTACAAAACTCCCATCGCCTACCTGTGGCAACGGCTTGGGCTTCAAGTCGGCGATTCCGCCGTTGTCGCTCCCCCCCAGGAAACCACCTCCCTCACTTCCATAGCCACCTATCCTGCCGATAACCCTCGCATTGTCCGCACGCTCAATCTCACTCCTTACCTTAGCCGGGACGGGAGCGTGGTCGTGCGCTTCACCAACTCCGGCAACAACCCCAATCGGCCCGCTCTTGTGCACACCATCGAGCTGCGCGTGGGCAACAAAGTTGTGGCCGCCTTCCTCGCCGGCAGTGAGGTAGAGAGCTACTTCCTGGTCTACAACCACGGCTCCGACATCGTTCCCACCGGTCGCATCGCTCCTCCAAACACATCATGGACTTATCAATTCGATCATTTACCAACCAACCAGCCTATCGAGTTGCTTGTAGATTGCGAAGGGCCGCTTCAAATTGCCGCCGGCCCTGCCACTCCAGATTACGCACGGGGCTTGCTATCCGCCAGTCAAGAGGGCGATCTTACCCGGTTTTTCCCGCGCTTCCACCCACCCTACGATTGCACCATTACCTCCTACTCCTTACCAAGTGGTGCACAACGGCCGGCCTTTCAACCTCTCTACCTGCTGCGTAACGGCACCAGCCCCATCTGGATGGCTCATGTCAATAACGGGATCGTTTTGCAAGTTGGGCTATCCCCTCGCTATTTCGCCGCCAACGAACTGAGTGCATCCCTTTTGCGGGCACTCCTCGAGGTCGCCGCACACCATGCACGCCTCTCTCTTCCCCAGCACAGCTACCTCGTTCGTCAATACGGCCCGATCTATGCCATCCGCACCTTCAACGACTCCTATACGCTTCCGGGTCGCTCCCTAGACCTCTTTTCTGCCTCCCTCGAAGTGCGCCAAGACCGCGTCATCCCGCCCCATACCGCTGCTTTGCTTCTCGCGGTTCCCCCGACCAATACACCGGCTCTGCTGTTTAGCAATGGACGGCTGCTCGCCGTGTCCAACGCATCGAACCGACTTGGCTTCCTCGTTGCCGGCCCGGCAGGCACCCAAGGTTTAGCCCGCGTAGCCACAACAAATCGTCCTCTGCTCGGCGTGAAGGCTATTGATCTCTACGGCGATCCGGTGCCCGTTCAAGTGCTGGACAGCGGCGATACCCTCCTGCTCATCTATCCCAACGACCCCGACGGCATCGCCATTCGGGTTCATTGGAAATAGTTCGGTTTGTGAAGCAACACGCTCTTATCATTCAACAAAGCAATGCCGCAAGCTGCTACAATAATAATGCCCTACGGTTAACACCCATCGCCTAAAGGGGGTGTCTTGCCCTAGCCGTTGTAGGTGGCTCTCGATGCGGGGCATAGGCGATACCTATATATAATGCGCTGGCTATACATGGGGGAAATAGGTGTCAAACCCATCACAAGGGTGCGGAGGAGTGGACAAGAGGATAGGGCGACTTGGTCTCTTCGCCTTCTACGGGGACGAGACAATTCCCCATGCCGACTACCGTTCCCTTGTCTCAGGTTTTTATGGAATTTAAATATGTGCACGGAACACATCTTTCTTAAAACGATTGGATAAGGAGCGACTTATGGATATTGAAGGGGTGATCCTTCGCCCACTGAAACGCCATACGGATGCGCGCGGTTGGCTTATGGAGTTGTTTCGGGATGACGAGTTGCCCGAAGCGTTTCGCCCTGCTATGGGTTATATCTCTCTCACCCATCCCGGTGTGGCACGAGGCCCCCATGAACATCGCGATCAGACCGACGGCTTCGCGTTTCTCTCCGGGCGCTTTGAGATCACTCTATGGGAAAATCGGCCCGGCAAAGAGCGTGTGAAGCAGGTTATCCTCGCCGGTGAGGAGAACCCCATTTTTCTGCTGGTTCCTCCAGGGGTGGTACACGCCTATCGCAACGTTGGTGAAACCGATGCCTTTGTGCTCAACTTCCCCGATCGCCTCTATGCGGGTTGGGGGCGTAAAGAGCCGGTAGACGAGATTCGCCACGAAGAGATCGACTCGGAGTTTAAGCTGTCATGAGGAACGAAACCAAAACGGTTTTAGTAACCGGTGGGGCCGGCTTCATCGGCAGCAACTTCTGCCGCTACACCCTACAACATCATCCTAACTATCGTGTCGTGGTGCTCGACGCACTCACCTATGCCGGCAACCTCTCCACCTTAGCCGACATCCAACAAAACCCATCGAACGAGGGCCGCTTCCGCTTTTACCCCGGGAAAATACAGGATGAAACGGTCGTGCGTGGCATCCTTGAAGCCGAACAGGTGAACTACATCGTCAACTTCGCGGCCGAGAGCCACAACGACCGCTCTCTGCTTGATCCCGGCAGTTTCATCCAAACCGATGTCTATGGGGTTTTCGTGTTGCTCGATGCAGCCCGCCGTCATAACGTAGAGCGCATCGTTCATGTCTCCACCGACGAGGTGTGCGGCACGATCTCGACGGGCTGCTTCACCGAGGAAAGCCCCCTCCTGCCCAATACCCCCTACTCGGCCAGCAAGGCGGGCGGCGAACTGCAAGCACGCGCACACCATATTGCCTACGGTACGCCGGTGCTAATTACCCGCTGCGGCAACAATTTCGGCCCCTATCAGTATCCGGAAAAGCTGTTGCCCTTCTTCATTACCCGCCTTATAGACAACAAAAAAGTGCCTCTCTACGGCGACGGGTCGCAAGTGCGCGATTGGGTCTACGTTATGGATCACTGCAGCGGCATAGACTTTGTGCTGCATCGCGGCGCCGTCGGCGAGGTCTACAACATCGGTTGTAACGAGGAGCACCCCAACAAGGAGATTGTGCGGGTGCTGCTTGAGACGCTGGGCAAGCCCGACACGCTCGTTCGCACCATCCCCGATCCGCGCGGGAAAGCCCACGACCATCGCTATAGCCTCAGCACCGACAAAATTCGTTCCCTCGGATGGCGCCCCTCTCATCCCTTCCGTGAAGCGCTCCAGCAGACCATTCGATGGTACGTCGAGAACGAAAGCTGGTGGCGCCCAATCGTCTCTCGTCCAGACTACCAAGACTTTATTCGCCGATTCTACGGCCCCTACTTAGGAGAAGACCTCTAACGATGGGGCAGTTCATTCCAGACTACCATCGCCTTGCCGAAACTCTTTCTGCCCTGCGTGACGAGGGGAAAACCCTTGTTACCACAAACGGCGTTTTCGACATTCTCCACATCGGGCATGTGCGCTATCTGCAGGCCGCCAAGCAGTTTGGCGATCTGCTTGTGGTAGGGGTCAATACCGATGCCTGTACCCGTCGACTCAAAGGCCCCGAACGTCCCATCGTGCCCCAAGAGGAGCGCGCGGAAATTCTCGCGGCTCTTGCTTGCGTAGACTATGTAACCCTGTTCGACGAACCGACCCCAGAAGCGCTTCTAGAACAGTTGCGCCCACATATCCATGTAAAAGGCGGAGACTACGACCCAGAAACTATTCCGGAGGCGGCCGTGGTGCGCCGTTTTGGGGGTAAGGTTGTGACCATACCGCTGGTGGGTGGGCATTCGACCACAGATATCGTAAAAAAGATACAACGCTCTCTGCTACGAGGCTGACAGTTTTTCATGGAAACAAAGGCTTCTTCCTTGCCGGAACCGCTACCGAAAACCGATCGTTCAATAGGGCGAACGCTTCGTGCGCTCTTCGAGGCCACCCGCCCAAAGCAAGCAACTAAAAATCTGTTCGTGTTCGCCGCTCTCGTGTTTGCCGGTGACCTTTTCAAGGCCTCCCTCTTCCTACGCGCCCTCCTCGCCTTTCTCATTTTCTGCATCACTACAGGCGGTGTCTATCTATTCAATGATATTTTCGATGCCGAGCGCGACCGACTCCATCCTCAAAAGCGGCATCGCCCCATTGCCTCCGGAGCGCTTCCTATCCCCCTGGCTTGGACGGCTGTTTTCTGCCTGGAAGCCGTAGGCAGCATCGCGGCTTTCTTCATCAACCTTCGGTTCGGCATCACGATTGTGGCCTACATCTTGCTGCAGGTGGCCTATGGGCTTTTTCTTAAGCAGATCGTGCTGCTCGACGTGTTTGCCCTGGCGGCAGGCTTCCTTTTGCGAACGGCCGGTGGTGGGTTCGCCATTAAAGTGGGCATCTCTCCGTGGCTGCTGCTCTGCACGCTGGAGCTGGCGCTTTTTCTCGGCTTTGGCAAACGACGCCAGGAGATCGTCACGCTCGGCCCCGATGCAGGAAAACACCGGCCTATCCTCGAGGAGTACAGCCTGCCTCTTCTCGATCAGCTCATCGGCCTTGTGGTCGCCATGACCCTCATTTCCTACTCCGTCTATGCCGTCGAATCGCCGTCGGCCCGCTCCCATCCCCATCTCTGGGCCACCGTGCCTATCGTCCTCTATGGGCTTTTCCGATATCTCTACTTGGTCTATCGAAAGGGATGGGGTGGCGCGCCGGATGAGGTGCTTTTGCAGGATCGGCCGCTTCAGATCACCATTCTGCTGTGGTTTCTGCTCGTTTTAATTCTTTTTGCCTTCGATGGGCACACCAAAGGGGGCCTTCTGGGCTATCTTATCCTTCAAAGGTAAAGGAGGAAGCGCATGCGTATTCTGGTTACCGGTGCCAATGGAATGCTGGGTACAGACCTGTGTTGCCTGCTCGAGCAGAGCGGCCACGAGGTTATTCGCTCTTCGCAAAGAGAGAGTGCCGAAAGCGATGTAGCCCTCGACATCCTCGACTTTGCCTCCACGCGGGCGACGCTGCGACAGCACAAGCCGGAGATGCTCATCCACACGGCTGCCTATACCCATGTAGATGGCTGCGAACGCGACCCCGACCGAGCGTTCCAAATCAACGCTTTGGGCACCTGGCATGTGGCGGCCGCCTGTGCGGAACAAGATATTCCCCTTGTTTACATCAGCACCGACTTTGTGTTCGACGGCCGCAAAACCACCCCCTACACCGAGTTCGACACCCCCAACCCCATCAACCACTACGGCGCCTCCAAGCTGGCCGGTGAGCAGGCGGTGCAAAAGCTCTGCCGACGCCACTACATTGTGCGCACCCAGTGGCTCTTTGGCGTTCACGGGAAAAACTTTCCGGGCACCATTCTCGAATTAGCCCAAAAACGCAACGAACTGCCCGTTGTAGTTGACCAGCGCGGCAGTCCCACCTCCACGCTTGCCCTCTCACGCGCCCTTATCAAGCTGTTGGATAGCCCTCTTTATGGCACCTACCATATCGCCTGTAAAGGGGAGTGCAGTTGGTTCGAGTTCGCGCAGAAAACGTTGGAGTTGGCCGGCATCTCGCATGTAACCCTTCATCCTATTCCCGCAGAGCAGTGGCCATCGCCAACCCATCGCCCGGCCTACTCCGTATTGCGGCGTTATGTGCTTGAACTGCAGGGTCGCGACGACTTACCGCCTTGGCAAGAGGCATTGGAAGAGTTTATCGAGTTGCTGAAGGCAAAAAAATAAGCCTGTGCTCCAACTGCAGCACAGGCGCCATCAAACACGACGGTCTTCACAATCGAAAAGGAGGACATGCGCTGCACAGAACACTTCTCGGAAGGGCTCCCGAGGGCGCTCTGTACAATCTCTATTAACGTAAGTGGGCAAGGAAAAGTTCCTTTGTCCGAATTTCGACTAGATTCGATTCGCCATTCCATCGCTAACAGCGACCTATTGATATCCAAATTGTTGGCCAAAGCCGCTCCGCACAGGCTATAAGGATTCCGCCTTGCCTTGGCTCAAAAGCCTTTTGAAGCATCTCCTGCCAAAGCTTACGGCAATAGCGTTCAAACTTCGTCGGTTTCCGGTAAGGCGAGAACTTCCTCTTCCCTTGGCTTCCTTACCTGCCCTAGCGCCGCCACAGACGCCCTAGCCGGTGCCGATACTCGGCTTCGCTTAACGGTTCCTTGAGGTCTCCAGCTGAGTTGCTATCGCTTTGAGAAAGAACTTCCAAATCGCCTTGCTCCGCTTCCAAAGAACGCAATAGCTGTTTAGGGTCTTCCTGTGCTACACGTAAAAGTGGCTCAAAAGAGGGGTGGGAAACACAAGGGCGAACCAAGTGTTGAGATGGGACACTCCGTTCCAAAACCTCTAAACACTGCTGGGCAAGCTGACGAATGAGAGGTTCCTCACCACTCCAACGCCCATCCGACAAAACACGTATGAGTTCCCTTGTGCGGGCAGAAGGGACTAGCAAGCCTTTCTCCACTTGCTGATAGAGGTTTGCAAGAACAAGAAAAGCAGAAAGCTTATCTGTGCGCCTCAGGTGGTACTGAATGACCTTCTCTGACCAACGTTCCCGGCCTATCGTTTGCAGAATCGTCTCTAGGGCAGAGGAGTTTCCCGTAAACTGATTCCATAGCTCTTCAAGCAGACGCCGCTTTTCTTGCTGCAGTGGGTCGCCTGCTTGGGTAAGAGGCTTGCTATCGGGAGAGCCGGTTGAGGGCAATGTATCTCTTAGATTCTCCAGCAGAACGAGTTGGGCTTCATGCCCCTCCAACCGGATAGATTCGAACATGACAAGAAGGTAGAGAAACCATACCATTAAGTAAAAGGGAAGAAAATGAGAAGCGAAACAGACAAGCATCGCTGTCAACAGGAGACCAGGGCCGATAACGAAACAGATCAGGTCTCTTCGATCAGCTTTCCGCGAAACGGTAGGCAGTTGAGAGATAGAGGATTGAGTGGATAGATTTTTCTTGATTTTATGCCGATGGAGTCCGATCCCTAATGGGAGAAGGAACATAAGGAGTGCACTTAGGCCTCGAAACGTGCGGACGACAGGAGAGACGAGAGCCAAAGGAGGCGGCGCGAGTAGCTCCCCCAAAGCAAAAGCCACCGCGATCGTGAAAACTTCGATGTCATAGAGCCTCCATCTCGTACCACCCCTTTTTGTTCTAGACGTCTCTTTTCTGGACATAGCGATATGGTCTCCTATAGGTCACTTGTTGCTATAGCAATCATGTCTATGACAGCTTGTGCACCTACTTCGGCGATTGCCAGAGCGGCAATGCCACCTGCTAAAACTCTTGCCAGCCGCGATAGTTGACTAATTTGTTGCATATACCCCATAATACCCCGTGCGATCTCCAAAGAGGCGGTTATAGCTATATAAGCTTCCCCTGCCTTCAGATTTCCAATACCAGGAACTAATAATAGTACCGCCCACAAGCCCGTTACAATGAGAGCAGTGTTCGATGCCACTGATAGTCCTTGAGTATATTGAAATATAGCAAGACAAGTCAACCAAAAGGCTCCTGAGACCCCGAGAGAGAAAGCTGTGATTTCAAGACAAGAAATCCAATCTTTGCCATCCATCCACTCAGCATATCTGCCAATACGATCTATCATGTTGACAGGATTTCTACCACAATACACAAACCAGTTTGCCCCATCCCTACCTGGGTCTTCACTGAGGAACCCGCCCAGCACGGGGTCCATGTAACGTGCTCTCATGTAAATTAAACCCGTGTTCCCTTCGCTCTCATGCCCTAAACCACCCACATACTTCTGACTGCTGCTCCCCACCTGACCACTCCGCACCATGCCATACACATCGTACTTCCTACTCGCCGTGATGTTCCCACTCGGGTCTACCTCCTCCACAATGCTCCCAAACCATCGTACACATACCACGCCACACTCTGATGCACCACATCCCGACGATACTCCGGACCTCGAGGGCCTATTAGGTACATGGCAGAAACATAGGGCGTGTTCGTCCCCTGAGCATACCCCACCTCCTCCACTGGCATGCTCGCATCATAGACCGTGTCCACTACATTCGTTACCCCATTGCTCACCACCACACTCCGACGCCTTAAACCGTCCGCGCCATAGGTGAACTGGCTGCTGTAGGCCACCCCGTTGGGCGCCGTGTAGTTGCAGGAGACCAAACGGTTCTGGCTGTCCCACACATTGCTGCGCCCTCCACCGCTGAGCGTGTTCCCGTCTAAATCGTTAATATAACCGCTCCCATTCCGGCTTACCAACATGTTGGCGTTATTGTAACCGTAATTCTATGTCCCTATCACGTTATCCTGCTCTGTTAACCGGTTACCCATCCTCTAACCCAAAACAATACAGACTATTTTCCATCACCCTCTGAAACCTTCTTATATGCACAATCTCCCTCGGCTTTCTTTTCCTCTGCACCCCTCCCTGCAAAACGATAGACTAAAGGATGCCGCGTAGACTCTTTGACTGCACGTAACAGACTATCACGCTCGGACTTGAATGGGCAAGGCCTTGAGGGCGTTCGGAAAACAAAAAGATACGCCACACTCAAACTGCAAAATAGGTACAATGCTCTTATACTCACCCCTAGAAACAGACGGCAAGGCAGGGATGTACACATCCCTGTTAAGCCATTAGTCATCGCAAATACAGCCAGCAACATATAGAATAGCATCAAGGCAAATCTTTGACCATCTGACTTTCCCTTCAACCGTTGCGGGTCAAAAAAGAAACAGAGAGCGCAGAAACCTTGAAACATAAGCGCACTCCCACCCGGATTTTTGGACAAGGGTGTTATGAGCCATTGGCGGAAAGAGAGGTGGCTGCCCGGCCATAGCAAAAATATCGCTGCAAAAACACAAACGAGGTACATGAACCATTTCAAAATGTTACGAGTTCGTGTTTTACTCATGTTAGAGCCTCTTGAGCATCAATATGGGCACAGAGTGTAACTATAGCTAGAAATAGGGGAGCAGTCTGTCTTTCTTGTCTTCTGCTCGTACCGTTGGCTCTAGCCTTAGCACTCTATCGTCCTCTCTCATTGAGACTTCTCTTCCTTTCCCTCGACTATATGCAGTAGCGCTTCTGGCCGCTCTTCCACCCTCCTCACCAGTTACCAGGCAAACTCGCTATTCCTTTCGGTACCGCTCCCGCGCAATAAACTCCTCGCGTATTCCTGTTGTCGTCGTAACTCCTCCAATACAACTTTTCCGCGCTCCCTCAACTCGCTGTCTTTCACCGGACACTTTCCTCTCACAAAGGCCTCCAAAGACTCTAACGCCGTTAGGTCGCTTCGACGCTCTAACACTCCTAACACCCATTCTACCACCTCGACATCCCCAGACCATAGAAAGAAGTAAAAGCTTTCTCTCACTTGCTGTGGCATCGCATCTAACACTTCCAAAAAGGAAGCATCGCGCATCGCCTCGCCTAGCATCTGTTTAATCAGTAAGAACCCATCGGGCATTTTCCAAGTCCAGATGCCTTGTTGAACGTATTGCGACCGGTAACCGATAGGAAAATCGTACATGACCCGAAAGTAGCGGCAGGCGCACTCCAGTCTTTCTTGAAGGGTCATCTGCGACATTGGCCTTTGTAAGAGTTGGTTAAGAGCCATCTGCTTTTTTTGACGATACAAAGCTAGACCTAAAAAAGCTATAACACTATGAATCACTACTAGCAACGGTGCGGAATGCAATATTCTACTCAGCGTTAAATGGAGAGAGAAAAGCCAGTTCCTTTGAAGTGCAAGTTCTATCGGCATCAAGCTAGAAACCAGTATGTCGAGTGCGAGAATGGCTGCTATTATCGCAGGCCCTATCCAAGCTAGATAGAACCAAAAGCGCCGTTCTGCTCTCTCTAGGGCTGCTATCAACTTCAAAGGCTTTGGCATGCTCATAGTTTTACACTTATACTTCCTGTTCTTGGGCAGATTAAATGGTACCAGGAAAAGATATGAAAATGCTACTTCTACCCATTAATCCAATCCATCATTTTGAGATGAGACCAAGCGGGAATCGATCACAGGCTGATCAGAAACCCCTGCAGGTTCCCAAGCACGCATGAGGGTTAAGTCGGAACCCGGTTGGCACTTTGTTGCAGGGCGCAGTAGATTTAACTCCTTATTTCGCTTTAAGATTGCCCACAGCTCCTTTCGACACGCACGTGCCAAAACACGTAACCGAGGATGCTCACAACGCGTCATAAATCGCTCGACAAGTGCCAAGGCGCTCACAACCTGTCGGCTACGAATGTGTTCTAGCAATTGCTCACTGAATTTCGGTAGAGTTGGCGAAAGCCAGCCGTAGACTATCGCTTCTCCACAGGATTCCACCAAGCCGTTTACCTCTGCAGTAGTTAGCTCTTCTAACTGTTGTTTCACCTTGGATATAAGGGCCTCCTTACGCTTGCTCCATCGGTGCAGCGACGGCCACAAAGGCACCCACGTGCTTAGTTCTATAAACCACAAACTTTCCACAAGCAACTGCATTCTGGTTTCAGAGGCCCCTTCGCCCTGCAAAGAACGCGCCCAACCTTCTTCTATCTGCCGAAGCCATAAAAGCTCCCGACTTTTCAGAAGAAAGTCAACTGCAGTCGAACAAGCCACAACGCATAGAGGCTCGCCCACAGCCCAACCGGAGAATATTTTCCCAAGTAAAATCAGTCTCGCTTGGCCGAACAGAGGATGCAACAGGCCGCAGACTAGTGGGATTCCTAAAATAGCGCAGCCAAGCAGATAGGCAACTTGTACCCACTTACCAAATACAAAAAGGCGGCTCAAGATCAGAAGCTTGTATGAGGCCTGCTGTTGCCATAAGCTGCCCAAAGGCGCCGGTTGTTTCCGTTTCCTTAGAAAGGCGGTATAGCTTGCCTCCGAAAACGGCTTAAAGCTAAGGTATCGCTGCAAAGAAGTAAGGTGTCTCTGCGTGCCCTTCATCCACGCGAGTGTACCACGACCATTTAAAAACAGCCATAAGCACAAATCGGCACCTAACAGTATTCCCCTCCCGATAGAGTGTTTAAGCCGGAAAGGAGAAAACCAAAAATCTTGTGTCAGCGCAACAAGCATGTACAGGGGCACAAGTCTTAGGTGAGACCTCAGTATGTCGTCAACCCGGTTGTATTGTTCCTTCATAGAGTTACTCTTCCAATCCAGCGATATCTTGATAGGCTTGACCTAGCCGAGCCCCCTATACACCACTGCGCGATGCCACCTATCAAGCAGGTTGCCCACTCTCCTAGCTCAAGAGCGTCATTTAACATTTTAGCAAAATTTGAAATCCATTCTCATTCAACCTCTCCATTTCCATTCTGTCCAGGCTTCACTGACGTCGCAGCCGCAACAAGTCCCAATAAACCGTCTAGCGTAGGACTGGACAACAACTTGAGAGAAAAATCTGTTCCAAGAGCGATACTAAAACTTATGATTGCGCCGACGAACCTGCCAAGCACAGGGTCCATGTAACGCGCCCTCATGTAAATTAAACTCGTGTTCCCTTCGCTCTCATGGCCTAATCCCCCCACATACTTCTGACTGCTGCTCCCTGCCTTGAGCACTCCGTACCATACCGTTACAGTTATTTAGCCTCTATCTTCTCTTGCCATTTCTAGACCCAAAAGCGTGTTCTGCTAATGACTCTCCATCAAGATGCCACTGCTTTAAGCGACTATAGACCCAATCCCGAATTCGGTTGGGAAAGTGGTCTTCTCTAGTTAGCCAGGCCATGGAAAAGGAACCCCAACCCAGTAGAAACAACAGAAAACTAGGCGATAGATAATGACTTTTAAAACGAAGCGACCAGCACAGAACTCCTAACAATAGATAAAAACCGGCCTTCGCTATTCTCGCATGAAGCCAGGATAATTTCAACCAGACGTTACTTAGCTCAGAAAAGAGACGGCTTAGAAAAGTACCTATAGCTACTACAAACAACCACCAAGGCAGGATATGCATACATTTTATGAGAATGAGTCCAAACACAATGCTGCCGTTATAAATGGCACCGACTACGCCGTCTATCTTATCCTCTGCCGAACTTGCTGATGTCACTGCCGATTTCGTAGCCATCACCGTCTCCATAAAGTCTATGTTTGCTATGTGTCCAGATCATCCCCCGCTTGCTCTTCCATGATTATATACAATTTCAATATGAATGTTTTCCTCTGCAGCCGAAACTTCAACGGATAGCGTTAGACTGCTTCCGGCTTCTAAAGAACCTTCCGCTTCCAAAGCACCCGTATCGTCTATAGCCCCGCCTAACATTTCCTCTGTTTCTCCCGTCACTGCCACATCGGAAGTTGTTCTGTGCAGCTTATTGAGCGCCTCCACAAGCCTTTGAAACGATAAACCTGCCTAGACCGCCGGCCACATGTAAATTAAACCCGTGTTCCCTTCGCTCTCATGGCCTAAAGCCCCCATACGTCTGACTGCTACTCCCTAACTGGCCACTCCGCTGTATATAGGGAGTCAATACCGATAAACAGTCCCTCGCTTTCGCTTGAAGCATCGTCTCGCTATCCGTTCTCGCCTTCCGTTGCACTATAGCGCATAAAGCAGGGTATGCCTCTAAATAACGGCGTTGCTCGATGAAATCAATTATCAAGAAACGCAATTCCTGAAATTCCTTGCGATATTGTCTCCGAAAACGAGACTCATCTGAGATTAAAATCAAACAAAGCTTCTCCATGGTATCGTCCGATACTCTTAGTGAAGTTGGCACGTTTTTTAGGTAGCGCATAAGCTCGCGCAGGGCCTCAAAGAGTGTCGGCTCGTATGGTTCCTTAGCCAATGCTCTCCATCGCATAATAACTTCCGCAACGTGGGAGATCGCAGCATCCAACCGAGAAGTGAGTCCGCTTTTGGCGACGAAGAGATCCGTCCAAAGTTCCAACCGCTCACTTGGGTTCGTAGACGTATGAAGCTTTCGATAGAACTCCTTGACATAGTGTCTTCTCGCCCAAACTATAAGGAGAATTTGGATTAAAGCTATCAAGGCATATAACCCGCACAGAATAAGGTGATAACCATGCAATCCCACTGCATAGAGAGAAAAGAGATAGGCTAATGCGAGTATGAGAAGTACCCCCCATACCACAAAAAAATAACTCCCCCACATGGTTTAGGCTCCTGTTTCCTGTTGTCTTACTCTACCAAGCACCCCTTTATCTTGCCCTCCCTACTTGGTCTGTCCTATCTTGATTGCTGCGCCCTCTACCGCTTAACGTATTTCCGTCTAAATCTTTGACGTAACCGCTCCCATTCCGGCTTACCAACATATTGGCGTTATTGTAACCGTAATTCTCCGCCCCACTCACATTATCCTGCTTGCACCACCCACCACACAGGAACTTCCCCCTCACTTCCTTAGTATTTTCTCCCTAGAAATCTGCCGTGTAAGGACATCACCCATGAAAACCTTCGCGGCCTACATCACTTGGAACCCACAAACGAAACTCTATGTCGGCATCGTCCCCGGTGTCCCAGGCGCCCATACCCAAGCAGCCCCCCTCGATGAACTGCAGCACAATCTCCAAGAAGTCCTCTCCCCCTGTTTGGAGGAACTGCATGAGGAGGACTGCCTCACTTCATCGGGCTTCAGCAGATAGAAGTCTCCGCATGAACCGCCTGCCTGCGGTTACTTTTCAGAAAAGGGAACAGGTGTTCCTGCGGCTGGGGTTTTAGGCTGTACGGCAAAAAGGCTGTCATGTATTTACTCGCCATCCGGACGGGCGCACAACTCATTGCCCCATCATGCAGGAAGGGTTTTGGCACACCCCCGCCTGCGAGAGATATTGCGTGAGATTGAGATCAGCCCGAGCGAGTTGGAGGAGCTTTTGAGGAAGGTGGAATGGGTGCCAGTCTTAGGTCTAGAAACTCGCCTCCTTGGGACCACGGCAACGGTCGCTCTCCTGCTCCTTTCCTCCTTCCGCAGAACGAAGGAGCACGTTTCTGCTAGGCTCTTCTTCAGAGGCTGCCCCGGCCGTTCTCAGCAAACACTCTCTATCTTCTCGGTTGGAGGCACGTAACAGATGCCTATGGTCAGCCTGTAAGCAAGTTTGCAAAATCGGAAGGCATTTTTGCGCCTCTTGGGCTACGATTGGCTCCTTCCCAGCCCGCATCCCGACCGCCAAATCTCTCACCAACTGCAAGGTAGGCGCAGAAACCACCAAATGCCCGCGCTCGGCCTGTCTACACAGGCTCACCAAAGCAAGATACGCCCAAAATGCCTGCTTACTTTTCAAGGCACTGCACAGCTCTTCTTCTGAAACCGGCGCCTCCAACAGCGGTTCAAACAAGCGGAGGAACTCCTCAGGATGTTCTTTATGTTCTTGCCATAGCTTTTCAAACAGATGTTCGTGCTCCCCAAAAGACCTAAGGTTCTTTTGCGTCGCTAGGGCAGGAATACATGCCGACAACAGCGGTAACAACCTACTGTCGATCCGCGAACGCAGGAATGTGGAGAAGAGGCTGAATAGGCCTAAACCAAATTGCAATACACCGTACCAAGCATAGAGGCTCTTGGATGTGTTGAAACATAAGTATATAGAGAACATTACGATTAAAACCGTTAGGATGGACAACGCCCAGGGCCATCGGTATAAACGCCGATAGGTATCAAACACCCACAACCCCATCCCTTTCTTTATTCTGCGACGTACACGGGTGTAGTCGCCGTATACAAGCCATAAAGGGAGGCTGGCAAGCAACACAAGGCTTAACGCCTCGATAAAGGATGGGGCAAGGGGTCGTAGTAGCACCAGCCCTAGCCACAACAAACCCACAAGCAGCACTACGCCGGTTGCCCCAGAAATATGCCTCCAGTTTTTTAATAGCTTCGTCACCCCATTGCTCACCACCACACTCCGACGCCTTAAACCGTCTGCTACCCCTCGAGATGAACGGTTCCCCACTGACTATCCTATAAATCTTAAATTACACGTCGTTTCAAATCCCTTTATGCGCATTATCCCAGCCTCTTTATCCTCTGCGACTATGTCTATACCATAACCTGCACAACCATAAATCGAAATACGCGCCACCGAACCCACATCCGGTGGCTTCCTGCCTGCCTCCAAACCCGCATCCGATGGCTGCTCACTTAACGCATACTTGAGAGGATTCTCTACCGCTAGAGTTATCGAGCCGGCGCTCTCCCCTACACCCAAAATCCTAAATTCACCCCCGCCTGAGCTTAATGCCTGTAACTCCATTACCTTCCTACCCACATTATCATAGACCTCTATCTGACCCCCATCCGAATCGCTGAGAAGACCTACCAAGACCCGACCAGCCTCGCTCAAAACCTCTATCCGGCCCTTCTCTGCCTCCGCACGAAAACGAAGGCGTGCCGAACCATCCGGGGCCAGTATTCGTAGTTCGGTGCCTTCACGATCTGTCACCGCTTCGATGCCAGGGGCCAGCGGGGTACAAACAGTGCCCACCGCCTCACCCTCCATCTCTTGAGAGGATAAAAGCTGCGCCCGAAGTCCTATTAAGCTTTCCAGACGTGCCAGACGCTCCTCTAACAACCGCAACCGCTCCTTAACGGTCTCCTCTTCCATCTCTAGCCTCCGTCCTTTCTCCCTCTTGGGAAGATAAGGTTACAAAATAAGAAATTCCTCTCACTGCTCGATTTGACTTGCTAAAAGGATGACCTATACCAGTCTCCTTAAGACCGACCCTCCAGCCCGCCCCATGAGGAACCTGTCCATATGCTGCGCTTGCATGTCAATCAAACCCATGTTCCCTTCGCTCTCAGTGCCTAAACTCCCCACCTACTTCTGATGGCTGCTCCTCACCTGACCGTCCCGTACAAACCATGCATATCTTACTCTCTTGGCACCTCCTCGTCATCGCATGGTTCGTTACCACACTCCTCCACCTTAAAACGTCCGCCACACTTCGAGATTGACAGTTCCCTCCGGACTACTCTATAAATTCTAAATAAAACGTCGTTTCAAGTCCCTTCATGCGAGTTATCCCTGCCTCTCTATCCCCTGCGACTATGTCTATATCATCACCTCCACAACCATAAACGTAAATACTTGCTACTGAACCCACATCCGGTGGTTTCTTGCCTGCCTCCGAACCTGCACCCGGAGGCTTCTCACTTAAGGCATACATGAGCGGGTCGTGTACATTTAGAGTTATCGAGCCGGCGTTC
>NZ_DATGKU010000107.1:0-2590 GCF_035294505.1 Chthonomonas sp.
CCTCGAGTAGGGCGGGACACGTGCAATCCTGCCTGAACATGGGGGGACCACCCTCCAAGCCTAAGTACTCCTCAGTGACCGATAGTGCACCAGTACCGTGAGGGAAAGGTGAAAAGCACCCCGACGAGGGGAGTGAAACAGTTCCTGAAACCGGATGCCTACAAGCAGTCGGAGCCCCTTCATGGGGTGACGGCGTACCTCTTGTATAATGGGTCAGCGAGTTAGTCTCGGCAGCAAGCTTAAGCCGCTAGGCGTAGGCGCAGCGAAAGCGAGTCTGAATAGGGCGAATGAGTTGCCGGGATTAGACCCGAAACCGGGTGATCTAGCCATGGGCAGGCTGAAGGTGGGGTAACACCCACTGGAGGGCCGAACCGACTACTGTTGCAAAAGTAACGGATGACCTGTGGCTAGGGGTGAAAGGCCAATCAAACTCGGAAATAGCTGGTTCTCCGCGAAATCTATTGAGGTAGAGCGTCGATCGCTCACCGCCGGGGGTAGAGCACTGGATGGACTAGGGGGGCGCGAGCCTTACCAAATCTAACCAAACTCCGAATACCGGCGAGTGGAGATCGGCAGGCAGCCCGTGGGTGCTAAGGTCCGCGGGCGAGAGGGAAACAGCCCAGACCGCCAGCTAAGGTCCCCAAATCGTGGCTCAGTGTGAAAGGATGTGGGAAGACCATGACAACCAGGAGGTTGGCTTAGAAGCAGCCATCCTTTAAAGAAAGCGTAATAGCTCACTGGTCTAAACAAGTCGTCCTGCGCCGAAAATGTAACGGGGCTCAAGCCACGTGCCGAAGCTGCGGGTGTGCGAGATCTGCGGATCTTGCACGCGGTAGCGGAGCGTTCCGTAAGCCGGTGAAGGCGCATCGCAAGGTGCGCTGGAGGTATCGGAAGTGAGAATGCTGACATGAGTAGCGACAAACAGGGTGAGAGACCCTGTCGCCGAAAGTCCAAGGGTTCCTGCGCAAGGTTAATCCGCGCAGGGTGAGCCGGGTCCCTAAGGCGAGGGCGAAAGCCGTAGTCGATGGGAATGGGGTCAATATTCCCCAGCCTGCTGATGGTGACGAAGGCCGAAAGCCGTTTTCCCTTACTGGATTGGGAAGGCGGCCTGGGACTTCCAGGAAACAGCCTCAGCGATAAGACCGTACCCTAAACCGACACAGGTGGACTGGTAGAGAATACCCAGGCGCTTGAGAGAACGATGTTGAAGGAACTCGGCAAATTGCCCTCGTAACTTCGGAAGAAGAGGGCCTTCATTCCGCGCAAGCGGGATGGAGGGGCACAGGCCAGGGGGTAGCGACTGTTTACCAAAAACACAGGGCTCTGCTAAGCCGCAAGGCGAAGTATAGGGTCTGACGCCTGCCCGGTGCCGGAAGGTTAAGGAGAGAGGTTCACGCCTTGAACCGAAGCCCCGGTAAACGGCGGCCGTAACTATAACGGTCCTAAGGTAGCGAAATTCCTTGTCGGGTAAGTTCCGACCTGCACGAATGGCGTAACGACTTCCCCGCTGTCTCCAACATCGGCTCAGCGAAATTGAATTCTCCGTGAAGATGCGGAGTACCCGCGGTTAGACGGAAAGACCCCGTGCACCTTTACTACAACTTTGCAGTGGTGTTAGGCAGGGGATACGTAGAATAGGTGGGAGACTGTGAAACCTGGGCGCCAGCTTGGGTGGAGTCGCCAGTGAAATACCACTTGTCCGCTTCCTGACATCTAACCGGCCCCGATCATCTCGGGGCGGGACCCTGCATGGTGGGTAGTTTGACTGGGGCGGTCGCCTCCCAAAGAGTAACGGAGGCGCGCGATGGTAGGCTCAGGCTGGTCAGAAATCAGCTGGTGAGTGCAATGGCATAAGCCTGCCTGACTGCGAGAGCGACAGCTCGAGCAGAGACGAAAGTCGGTCATAGTGATCCGGTGGTCCCGTGTGTGGAGGGCCATCGCTCAACGGATAAAAGGTACGCCGGGGATAACAGGCTGATCTCCCCCAAGAGTCCATATCGACGGGGAGGTTTGGCACCTCGATGTCGGCTCATCACATCCTGGGGCTGAAGCAGGTCCCAAGGGTTCGGCTGTTCGCCGATTAAAGTGGTACGTGAGCTGGGTTTAGAACGTCGTGAGACAGTTCGGTCCCTATCTGCCGTGGGTGTAAGGAGACTTGCCAGGCGCCGTCCCTAGTACGAGAGGACCGGGATGGACGCACCTCTGGTGCACCGGTTGTCGCGCCAGCGGCATCGCCGGGTAGCTATGTGCGGACGGGATCACCGCTGAAAGCATCTAAGCGGGAAACCCTCCTGAAAACCAGGTCTCCCTAAGGGCCGTGCCAGACCAGCACGTCGATAGGCCGCAGGTGAACGTGCGGTAACGCATGCAGCCGAGCGGTCCTAATCGCCCAATAGGCTCTCTCTCCCCCACCATGCATCAGCCCCACTCCCCCCAACCAAACCCATCCCCACCCGCCCCCCAACACCTCGAGGGCGGGCGCGAAGACCTGGTGGCCATAGCGGGGTGACCAACACCCGATCCCATCCCGAACTCGGCCGTGAAAAACCCCTGCGCCTATGGTACTGCGTCTCAAGACGCGGGAGAGTCG
>NZ_DATGKU010000108.1:0-7349 GCF_035294505.1 Chthonomonas sp.
CTGATGCTGTAGATTCTGAAGGGTTCGGCGAGGGCCGATGTGTTGATTGAAGATGTTTTGGAAATGGAACACAAACCCTATTTCAAACCGGTTTTCATCTTTCGGCTGTCCTACGGCGGAGGCATAAGCGCCTCCTCGATGTTGATAGATATATTGAAGGACAAGGTCGAAGCCCTCTCCGAGGCGTTTTGCACCGGTAAGCGCGAGGGCAAAGGTATTGGCGTCGTGCACGCGGGCATAGTTGCGGAAGCCTGCTGTAAGGGCGACCTCATAGCCCGGCACGCCGTTGAGCGCATAGAGGTAGCGCAACGAGAGCGCCACCGAGTTGGCCGCCGCACGGTAGGTATCGGCAAAGCCGGTGAAACTATGGAGGCCGTTGCTGAAGCTGTAGATATCGAGCAGGCGCAGATCGAAACGATGAATGGGGTTGGGCGCGATGTTGTAGATGATCCCACCATAGAGAACATCGGCCGGCCCGCCTTGGGCGATTCCGATGGTTTGATGTTCATAGCCAAGCCCCCAAAACGGTATCTTGACGATGCTTTCTAAGGCCGGCGGCGCCTCATAGCGAAAGGTAAGACCGTAGGAGTTAATGCCGGTTTGGCCGGTTCCAGGTGCTGCGGTTTGGAGGAGATGTTGCACGTGTAAGTTGAAGAAGTCGCGTAGGTGGCTGTTCCACTCAACGGCGGCCACATTACTGTAGCGCGTTTCATCGGCAATGGCCCCATTGGAGAAAGGGTTGGGCAGGTTCACGAACTCATTAAGGTCATCGCCACGCAGGGTGGGGAAATCGAAAAGATGGGTAGGGGTGTTCGCGCGGCCGATATAGGCCTCGAAAGGTTGCGTTTGATAGTCGAGGTAGAGTTGGCTAAGCAGGAGGCCGGTTTTGCTAACTGCCTCGCTCTCGCCGGTCGTTATGGTGCCAAGCACAAGGCTGCCGATGCCCCCATGATAGAGCCGCTGAGAGATGCCGAGCAGAAGGGACGAGTCGGCGAAATCCAGGTCTGTGGTGCTGCCGGAGCCGGTTGGCGGCGGTGCAGGGCGCGGCGTCTGGTAGTTTAGGGTGGCGATGCCGGTGCCATCAAGCTCGATCTGGGGGGCGATGGAGGGCTTTTCTGGGATGGGGCCTGCCGACCCTTGCGCCCCCGCTTGCCGGCAAGTCAAAGCGAGGGCGATAGCAACAAAAACAGGTGTCCATTTATACATTCGTAGGTTCTCTCCTTTTCCTTAAGAGTTCACGGCCACATAGTCCGGCACATGCACGCCGGCCTCCGCCATGTCTTCGTACATAAGCATTGTCATCATGCCTCCGGGGGCAACTCCGTTATTGGTAGAGGCGAGATCGCTGTGATCGTGGAAGTGCCAACTGCCTGGGTTATTTCCGTGAACGATGATGTCGCAGGTGCCTCCCGGAAACACCGGTATGGTGTTCAATTGAATGGGGGAGGATAGGGGCGCACCGTCACGACAGACCTCCCAGAAATCGTGGCCGTGGAGGTGCATGAAGTGGGGCATAAACCCGGCATTGATGAGGCGCACTCGTATGAACTCGCCGCGCCGGATGCGGAGAGGCTCCGTCATCGGATAGGAGACTCCGTTGATCATGAAAAAGTTGGGCTTGGGCGGCTCTACCGAACCGGCCAGGCTGGGATCGTAGGGGGGTATCCAGCCATCGGCGATGGCTTTGAGAAAGGCCTCTTTGTTAACGAACCAACCCATCATCTTGCCCGACATTTCACGCATCAGTTGTGGCGAGCCGTTCATGGCATCCATCACATGCCCCATCTGTAGCATCGCATTCATCTGCTCACGCACCATGTTGAGGTCAATTTCGCTCAGCACCAGGGTGTAGTCGCGCGTATAGGGGAACAGTTTGCGGACGGGGTCGTCGTCGGACTCCACGATCAGCGCGCCATACATGCCGGCCTGAATGTGCAGTGGGGTCATGTTGTGGCAGTGATAAAAGTGGGTGCCTGCCGGTTGGGCGCGGAATAGGTATTGAAAGGTTTGCCCATAGGCCACAGGGAACTGGGTCTCCATGGGCACGCCGTCCATCTCATTGGCCAGCTGCATCCCGTGCCAGTGGATGGTATGAAAGTCGTGGGTCTTATTGGTAAAGTTCACCTTTACCCACTCGCCCTCTTTCACGCGAATTTCCGGGCCGGGCACGGTGCCGTTATAGGCATAGGCGTGGTATTCAATGCGCGGCAAAATTTCATGCCGGGCAATGACCAATTCGATGTCGTATTCATGGATAACATCGCCGGGTTTTGGCATTTCACGCGGGTTCCAGCGTGGCTCGATACGCATGGGGTCGAACTGCGTAGGCCATCCCTCTGTGGAGGCCATGGAACCGGCTGTGGGTTCGGTTTGCGCTTGTGCACTACCCATGGCCATGGCCGCGCCCACACCGCCAACCAGCGACAAGAAGCGGCGTCGTTCTATCTGTCTGTTGGAAAACATAGTGTCCCTTCCTTTCTTAGTTTGGTAACGAAGCGATTGCGTCTCTCGCAACGATAGTCAGGATGATGCGATCGGATAGATTTTGCAGAATATTTACTGCTATCGAATAGAGAAAGCAGAAATCGAACGAATGTTTAAAAGGCGCAATCTAGCCTAAGAAAGGAGGGGCGCGAACAGCGGGCGGAGTGTTCGGAGCGGAGGGAAGAGAAGGAGCCGAAGAGCGATGGAGGGCGAGGCACTGTGTCGTAGGAGGTGTATGTGGGGTAGAAGCCTTTGGCACAACTCCTGTATATTGGAACGTGTTGTAATGGAGCAGCGAAGGACTTTTGCCATGAGGGGTGCACCCACACCCTAGAAAGAGACAAGCTGGAGCGGACGGTTGGTGGTGCGAGCAGCAACAAGCGGAACGGTGGCCCTGGCAGCAACTAGGATGGGGTGAGTGTGGCAAAACCGCCTTTGAGGGCTGCGGGAGAAGTCCCAAAAGCCCCAACAAAATGCCGAGTACAAGCCATCGAATGCAGTTGTTGCGCAAAAGCGTCACCGTTCTCCCCTGTTGTATAGGCACAATATATCTTACCCTATATACGCCTCAAGAGAGATCAGGCATTCCGTTAAGAGGCCGCTTTGTGTGTGCATGGACGTGCGTCTGCGGCGCACAGCATGATCGGGACATCAATGCGGCAAAAAAATCGTGTGGGGGTGGGGTTACCCTACTCTATTAACGCCTGTGGAGACCGGCTCTGCAACCGATGCCCTTCCCCTAGTGAGAATGAAATGAGAAGACCTCTCAGCTTCGCTTCGAGGTGACATGATCGCCGACGCCCTCGCCCTCCAGGCCCCCCACCCCCCGCCCCTCCCCCCATTGGGGAGAGGGGAGACCAATAAGTTCATTGGCAGTTTTCTATGATAACCTTCCCTTCGGAAACTCAACACAACCGCCCCCTTTCTCCCGAATCGGGGGAAAGGACGGGATAGGGGGCGAGCAAGATAGGCGTGCTCTGCAAACCGACTCTAGAACCGTGAAGGAATTGAAACGCAAGATTTCTCGCCTTCGGCTCGAAATGACAGTTGTTTATCTCGCCTTCGGCTCTGCAAGCCCCCATCCCCCCGCCCCTCCCCCTATCAGGGAGAGGGGCACCTCGCGGTGGGCGTCCTCGCGGACGGCACCTTTGCGACCAGAAAGGTTGTCTTAAACGCCTCTTTCTCTGGCCGCTGCGTTGCCGTGCGCTAGCACCTCCCGAATCGGGGGAAAGGATGGGATAGGGGGCGAACAAGATAGGCTTGCTCTACGGATTGGCTCTAGAAACGCTAGCCTCTGCAGCCCCACCTCCTACCCCTCAGAACTGGTGCGAAGTGAAATTCAAGATTTCTCGCCTTCGGCTCGAAATGACAGTTGTGTGACCGGCTCGAAATGACAGTTGCCTTCGGTTTGGAATGACAGTTGTTGATCTCGTCTGCGGCTCGAAATGACAGGCGTATCGCTGGCTCTGCAGCCGACGCCCTCGCCTGACAGGGGGAGGGGATGGCCGCCTCAGCGGCCTGGGAGATTCCCTTTGATCGTCTCTTTCTCTGGCCGCTGCGTTGCCGTCCGCGAGGACGAAAGGATGGGATAGGGGGCGAGCAAGATAGGCTTGCTCTACGGATTGGCTCTAGAAACGCTAGCCTCTCCAGCCCCACCTCCTACCCCTCAGCACCGGTGGGAATGGAAACTTAAGATTTCTCGCCTTCGGCTCGAAATGACAGTTGCCTTCGGCTTGGAATGACAGTTGTTGATCTCGTCTGCGGCTCGAAATGGCAGGTGCCTTCGGCTCGAGATGACAGTCGCCTATCTCACCGGCTCTTCAAGGCACACGCGCTTTCCCTTAAGTCATGGCGCGTTGAAGCAGGAATCAGACCTGTTCCATTTGGACACGGTTTGCGCAACGGACATCAAGGGCGAATACCTCGCATGAAGGCATAGGGGGCGACCCAGCGGGTTTGATAGGTAAGCCAGTCTTGGCGATGCTTTTGGTAAACAGGGTCGTCTTCGAGAGAGCCGGGCGGTCGGTTGTAGTTGGGGTTGGCATGAGAGGGTAGAGGCAAAACCGTCTTTGAAAAGGCCGTGTTGTAGTTGCCGTCTTTTTCCCATCCATCGCCGATCATGATGAAATCACGAGTCCAGCCGGCTGGGGGAGGCGGCAGTGCGCGGAAGGTTAGCTGCAGTTCGTCGCCGGCATTCATAATCACATATCTATCGTCTATGTGGGTTAGCAGCGGACGAACATCGCCGTAACGGGTGTAGTAGCCGATCAGGTCGCGCCATTTCTCCACCTTGGTGGCGACTTGGTAAGAGACGGGAAGTTCTGGAGAGAAGGCGTCTTTGGCACGAATATCGGAGAAGCCTCGATAGCGCAAAACAGCTGTGTGAACCGGCAACAGCCGAATGTGGAGGGGTGTTTTCGGCAGACCAACAGCCCAACGAATGGCATCCCAATAGATTTCGAGGTTCGTTCTTAGGCGAATCCGTCGGGGAGCACCGGGGCGGAACACCCCATCTAAATTGATCAGGATGGTTTTGAGCTTGCCTTCTGGAAACCCCAAATTCTTACGAACCTCGATCCATCGGCCTTTTGCGTCCGGCACCCAAAGCGAAAGGCTTTGCGGTTTGGGGTAATGGCTGTGACTGATGGCCACGTTGATGGAGCTATCTGTTGGGTGAATCCAGCCTTGGCAGACCAGCCACAGGGGGCCCGGATACGGTGCATTGCTCAGGTCAAGCTCAACCCAATGGTCGCGGGTAACACCCTGGAATCGCCCTAGACCAAATCCACCGAGATAGCGCCCGTCACGTGCAGCAAGAATGGCCGATACATCGTGCCCTTGATCATCTTTTGCCCAGGCTACCGGATGGAGGGGGCCGGTTACGATCAGTTTATGCGGAGGGGGCGGCATGGCAAAGCGCTCGTCCGTCCAGACCTCTGTACCTTTAGGATGGTCTACGACCATGAGGGCCACATAGTCAAAGAAGTGAGTTTCCCAAAGTTCGGCGGTGATGCGTACATCGTAGAGGCCATCTCGTGGCACAAGTTGGTCTCCTCGCATCTTCACCCAGTCGGTGGTTTGCGGGGTACCTGCCGTCTCTTGGGCATCTATGCGCAGGCCCAGCGGCGAGCTCCAGAGAAAGTCGGTAACAAAGGCAAACTCCTTTCCGTTCCACGCCCACAGGAAGGGGCAAGAGCCGGTAAGGCGGTGAGGGGCGGGCACGGAGGCATCGGGTTTGAGGGTATCGAGGAACTCGGCGCTGGAGTCGCCGTTGGGCCAAACCGTGCGCAGAACATCCACGTGAGGGTAGGTGCCCAAGCCAAAGTGAACGACCGGTGCCAGAATAGGCTGCTTTTCATAGAGGAGACCGGCGCGCATCTCCATAGTGCCCCCAATAGCGAAGGAGTTGATGCGCGCGTTTCCGGTGGAGGTGGTATGCGAGCGGAACTCGGTGGGGTCGGGCGCAGGGCGCAGCTCCTGCCAATGGTAGGCTTTAGGCGAATGGGCAAGCAACTCCACCGGTTTTCCTTGGGCATCGGTGCCGACGAGGTCGAGCAGGCCGTTGTTGGTAAGGTCTTCTAAGGTGGTGACGGCATAAGGAAGCGTGAGATAGGGCTTATAGTGCCAGTGTTCATCGCAAAGCCAAATCTGTGTGGTGTGCCCATCGGAGGCCACAATATCCTCGCCGCCGTTATTATCCAAATCGCCCATCAACAGGGTCGCTTTCCCCGGCATCAGATCGTGGGGGGCGTTAGGCCAGGTGGTGAGGGGAGCGCTTTTCCATGAGGTGCTCTCCGCGTCCCAAAAGATGCGCAGAACGGTCCCTGTTGTTGTCAAAGCTAAAAGGTCTATCTCCCCGTTTGGGTTCGCATCGCCCACCGCTAGGGCGGCCAATTTGCCCGTTACGGCCGGCCCTTTTTCCGGTTGAAACAGGCCGGAACGCAGGTTTGCATACAGGTGGAGATGGCCATGTGCGTCCAAGAAGCAGGGGGTGGGGTTGCCGCTATCATCGAGGTCAGCCCAGGCAAAAGCGCGGGCATCGGTTAGCTCGGCAAAGGGATAGAGGGGGGTGAACGTACCGTCCCCGTTGTTGCGCAGCTCTATCGGCTTTCCATGAAGGGGGGCGAGGATGATATCCATGTTGCCATCCGCATCCAGGTCGGCTTGCCATGCGGCTACATAGGGGGTGGTAAGGAGAGTGGCGGGCAGATGTGTTTGAGCGGTGACATCCTGAAAAGTCTGCCGAGGGGTCTGTATGTAGAGACGAAAGCCACCGGCGCCCGCAAGGGCAAAATCCATTCTGGCGTCGTAGTTAACATCGAGAGGAAGAATGCCTTCCGGTGCGGGCGGAACGGCGGCAGAACCACCCGGAAAAGCAAGACGTTGCCCGTTTCCAAGCCAAACGGTTTTGGCATCGGCCACATAGAGCAGGGGGGCGCCGCTGCTATCCAGCCAGGTAGCACCCGCAACAACAGCATGGTTTAGAGGGGCAGGGATAGGTTGGGGGCTATAGGAGAGCTGAAGATCGGGTGGGGCCGGGGTAGAGGGCGGGTTGGGAAGCTTCAAAAAGTGCAAAATCGGCTCGCCTATCTGGTTAGCGCTGCCTGCTAGCGCCAAGCGGCTTTGAAAGTAGGTGCCGGTGAGAGTGAGGCTGTTTTCCAGAAAGCGAGAGAGGAGAGCGGCTTGGCGGATATTGTTGGCCTGAACGGCCGCCTTAAGCTGTTCAAAAAGCGACAAGGCCTCCTTTGGAAAGGTGGTGGTTCTTGCCTGCAGCATGGCGAGCGCCTGCTTAAGGGTGGCAACATCTCCTTGACGTGCGGCCACCTGCAGAAGTTGCAACTGGGCGAAAAGGTTATCGGGGCGTT
>NZ_DATGKU010000109.1:0-12334 GCF_035294505.1 Chthonomonas sp.
CTGCCCATAACCGTCGTAAAACGAGCTACTCAGCACATTCCCTAAACCATCTAAACGCTGACACACATTCCCCAAACCGTCAAACACATAAAATACATCCCCACTACCCGTATGCCGTGACACGAGGCCATCTGCCCCAAATGTGTTCACCGCCACCACATTGCCATTCCCATCTAACTCCACTAAAGGCACATCGTTGACGTTCAAATGGTAGGTGCGCACCCCATTCACCTGCTTCCAAACCCGCAAACCATCGCCATCGTAACCGGCAGACCAGCTACTGCCCACACCCACCAAACGGTTCTCCGGGTCATAGCTCATCCCTACCCCCTTATACACTACCGGGTTCCCGTCTCCATCGTAGGGATTGGCCACATTCTGGTTGTCTGCATTGTAGGTCTGACCCACTTCATGCAATGGATAGGGGAAGGGAGAGACAAAAGTGAGGCGACTCAAACCCCATTTGCAACGAGAACAGGGCGGCTGTGGCCAAACTGGTCAAGCGCATTCCCAACGAACGAACCGGTCGGCGTGTCATCTGTCGTTTCTCCTTTCCCTGCTAGGTGAGGGAAGTAGCAGGTGTTAATTTTAGAAGCCGGCTTTCCTATGAAAGGAAGCCATTCGACCTCACAAGAGGCCCTGACGATAGAACGGGCTTACGGGGGGGTTATGGATGGAACCCTGTGCAAGCCCCTTTTGCCGATGGGGACCGGTTCCAGGCGCCAAGCGGACGTCGGAAGGGTACATCTGTGAAAGATTATAACAAAGATTTATGCGCCTGTCAAGGGGTTGCAAAAAAATTTTTTGACGGTAACAGGAACCAAATGCAAGGAGAGAAGTCCCTCTTGAGCAACAGCCCTCTGCCAATGGCTTTGTAGATATTCGGATAGGGCCTACAGACTTGCCCATAGCCTCCTAAGCCACCGAGCAAAATGGCTTCAAAGCCTCCTTGACAAAACCCTCTTCCTGTAGGTATCATAGCCCACGTTCCTAATCGAGGGGCTATCGTCTAGGGGTCAGGACAGCGGGTTCTCAGCTCGCAAACCGGGGTTCGAATCCCCGTAGCCCTATTTTTGGCTTCCGGTACGAGAATGCTTTTGTTGCCTATTGACAGACCAAAGGTTTGGTGTTATCATTAGAAGCGTCTGTCAAGACCTCTGCCTAAGGAGCTAATACCATGCAACGAAGCCGGCTTTATGCCACCCTTGTCGCTCTCTGTCTGTGGAACATCGGTCTCGTCAACCTCGCCGCAAAAGCCGATTCCCCTACCCTTACCGTAGATGCAAGCCATCCCGGCCCTGCGCTTAGCCCCCTGCAACATGGGGTGTTCTTTGAAGAGATCAACCATGCCGGAGATGGTGGCCTCTACGCCGAGAAGATTCAAAATCGCGCCTTTACCAACGGCACCGTCGCTTGGGCGCCTTGGATGGAAAACGGCGCGGTGGTCCATCTCAACCTGCTGCCGACCCCCAACCCCCAAAGCGCCGCCCACTACCTTGAAGTCCGTGTCGAACGTGGCACTTCAGATGGGAATGCCTGGGGCGGAGTCGCCAACAACGGATATTGGGGCATCGGCCTGCATAAGGGAGAGACCTTTCGCTGCCAGATCGTCGTGAAACTCAGCTCTAAGCTTGCCGGGCCTCTTTTGGTGGCGCTCCATGCTGCCGATGGAACCGTGCTGACCGAACATCGCTTCACAAACCTCACGGCAAGCGACAACGATCAGACGCTAGAGTGCCTGTTCCGCTCTCCAAAAGAGGAGGCTCATGCTTTTCTAACAGTTACCGCACAGGCTCCGGCCACCTTTGCGCTCCGCTTTGTCTCTCTCTTCCCCACCGATACCTTCGATCATCAAGCCAACGGCCTCAGGGCCGACCTTGCCCAGATGGTAGCCGACCTCAAACCCTCCTTCGTACGTTTTCCGGGCGGCTGCTTTGTGGAAGGCGACATCCTCGCCCATCGCTTTCGTTGGCGCGGCTCCATCGGCCCTCTTATGGATCGCACCCCAACCGATGACCTTTGGGGCTACCAGTGCGACAACGGATTGGGCTACCTTGAATATCTGGAGTGGTGCGAAGAGATGCACGCAGAACCGCTTTTTGTGGTGAACTGCGGGATGAGCCACAAGCAGAATGTGCCTCTTGACCAGCTTCAACCCTACATCCAAAGCGTGCTCGATGCCATCGAATATGCCAACGGGCCGGTAACAAGCAAATGGGGCGCGCAGCGGGCTAAAGACGGCCACCCGGCGCCCTTCCATTTGCAATATATCGAGATCGGCAACGAGGATGGCTTTGACGATTATGATGCCCGCTTTGCCATGTTCTACGACGCCATCAAGGCGCGCTATCCCTACATGAAGCTCATCGCCGATACCCGCGTAACAAGTCGCCGCCCCGATCTGGTGGATGACCATTACTACGCTTCAACCCTCTTCTTTGTACGGCAGGCCGCGGCCCTGGATAACTATCCTCGGAACGCAACCCCTATCTATATCGGGGAGTTTGCGGTTACACGAGGCGCCGGGCATGGCAACCTCAACGCGGCGCTCGGTGAGGCCTACTTCATGACGGCCATGGAACGTAACGCCGATGTCGTGAAAATGGCCTCCTATGCCCCCCTCTTCGCCAATGTAAACAACATGGTGTGGAACCCCGATGCCATCCTCTTCGACAGCCTTCATGCCTACGGCATCCCTTCCTACTGGGCGCAATGGATGTTCTCGCGCAATCGCGGGGATGTGGTGCTGCCTACTACGGTTGAAGAGCCGCCGTCGAACAACGAGGTGCTCAATCGAGGCGGAATCGGTGTGGCAACATGGGCAACCTCGGCAGAATTCACCGATCTGAAGGTTACCCAAGGAGATAAGGTGCTTTGGACGCTGAATTCGCCCGGAGCGTTTCCGCTTACACCGCAAACCGGCCAATGGACCATTGCCGACGGCACGGCGCGTCAGACCGATCTAGGCACCAACCTGCGCGCCGTGGGCGGTGACCCCAATTGGACGGACTACACCTTCTCCCTACGTGCTCGAAAACTGAGCGGGAAAGAGGGCTTTCTCATCATGTTCCACGTACGCGATCAGGATAACTGGTACTGGTGGAACGTGGGCGGCTGGGGCAACACGCACGATAACATCGAAGAGATCGTGGGCGGGGCAAGCACCGAGGTGGCCTATAATGTGCCCAATCACATCGAAACAGGCCGCTGGTACGACCTGCGTGTGCAGGTGCAAGGCAATCGCGTGCGCTGCTATCTTGACAATAAGCTGGAGTACGACATTCGCCTGCCCAACTTCTCGACGCTCGGCGTGGTGACGACACGGGAAAACAAAACGGGCGACGTGATCATCAAAATGGTAAACCTAAAAGGCGAACCGCGCGATGTGCATATACGCCTTAATGGCGTAGGACCGGTGGCCCCAGATGGCTCGGCATGGGTCATGACGGCCTCCTCGCCAAGCGCCGAGAACAGCTTTGCCAACCCTCGTGCGGTTGTACCGGTGGATCATTCGGTGCATAACATCTCGGATCGGTTCACGTACACCTGTCCACCCTGGTCTATTGTCATTCTGCGCATCCATGCCCACTTACCGGCAACCGCCGAACAGAGATAGGCATGGGCAGCACCAACGAGTTGAACAGCTCTGGATATATTGAGGGAGAGGCGCTCTACAACTGTCTCTCCCTCTCCAGATGTTTAAGGTTTAGCCAGAATAGATAGGCAGCGTCCACGGCCTACGATAAGGCCGTTCATACGACTGCGTATCCCGCCCAACACGCCCCACGATGTCCATACGCCCCTTGTCCCAATGCACCGTCTCCCCACCGGCCAGGTAAGAGGCGTTGATAAGATGACACACGATTGTGGTCTGTGCCATAGAGGCGAGATTAGAGCGGGGCTGCTCGCGTGTTTTAATGCAGTCGAGCCAGTTGCGCATATGGCTGTTGGTGGGTGGGGCCTCCTCTTTGGGCAGCTCGTGGCCCTGTGCGTCGTGCACCCGCCACCCGCCGCGCCACACGGTTACCGTATCGCCCCTTTCTCCCACAAACTGGGTGCCATGGTCGGGCAGATCGGGATGATCGCGGTCGGTGCGCCAGATCATCACAAAATCGGGGTCTTTAAACCGCATAAGGCCATAAACCGTGTCGGGAGTGGTGCGGTCATCATCTGGATGAGCGAGCTTGCCCCCCATACCGCAGACCTCCACAGGCATCACAAGGTCGGTATCCTTGCTCATGGCCAGCAGCCCGATATCTATCATGTGCACCCCCCAGTCGCCGGTCTCACCGGAGGCATAGTTAAAGAACCAACGCCAATTGAAGTGGGTGTATTCGGGAATATAGGGCACCATCTGCGCCGGGCCGGTCCAGAAATCGTAGTCGAAATAGGCAGGAGGGCCTCCGGTAGAAACGTGATGGCCTAGCCGAGCGTCGTCTGTTTTCCACGCCCGCACCGAGGTAATACGCCCTATTTTGCCGGCCCGCACAAAGGCCACCGCGCTCACAAACTCGCGTGTGCTCCTTTGCCAGGTACCCACCTGAACCACACGCTGAAAATGCTTCACGGCACCGGCCATCGCCTTCGCCTCGCGGATGTCGTGGCTAATAGGTTTCTCACAATAGGCATCCTTACCGGCTTCGCACGCATAGATCAGCGGCAGCGCATGCCAGTGATCCGGTGTGCAGATCAGCACGGCATCAATATCTTTGCGTTCGAGCACGCGCCGAAAATCTTTGTAGGTATCCGGCGCCGGGCGATTTTGACCGTCTTTGGCGGTACGCTGCTGGTTTTTCTTAATGACGTTCTGCAGCGTGTTGTTCAAATGGTGCTCATCCACATCGCACAGAGCGGCCACCTCCACGTCCGGCTCATCCATAGCCCAACTCAGGTCTACATTGCCCATACCTCCACAGCCGATGAGGGCGATGACGATCTTATCGTTGGCAGCCACCCGCCGCGAGACGAGGCGCGGCTGCGCTGTGGCGGAGGGGGTCTGTGCGGTAAGTCCCAAAGCCGTTAGCCCACCGCCCGTGCTCCGTAAAAAATCCCTTCGAGTCATGCGTTTCATGCAAAGAACCTCCTTTCTTCTCATCGAGGAAAAGCAAGGATTATTTCAGCTTCAAGCGGCTCTTCTCCTGCCTCTCGGTTGCCGTGGCGTTTTTAGGCACGAGACGGCTTGGCGAGAGATGCGTCAAAAGATTTTCTGTAGCATAAATAGAGAAATAGAAGCTTTTGGTGCAAGCTGTGAGGTAAACTTCAAATAGAAGCCCTTCTTCGAAATCGCGTAGCCTATCCTCTTGTATTGGCTATGAGTGGCCGAAGCAGTGGCTGTAACGCTATTTATCGCTTAGGACGAGAACAAACTTAGAAGGAGGCCTACCTACAATGAAAGTTGGTATCTTAACCGGTGGTGGTGACTGTCCGGGGCTGAACCCGGCGATCCGCGGCTTCGTGATGAAAGCGCTCGACTATGGGTTTGCTGTTTATGGCATCCGCGAAGGGTGGAAAGGTTTGGTAAACGACCTCGTAGACAAAGAGCCGCTCACCGTTGCCGATGTTGAAGAACTGATCTACAAAGGAGGCACCGTGCTGCGCTCCTCGCGCACCAACCCCTATAAAGACCCCGCCCAGCTTCAGGCCGTGAAAACGACCATCCAAAAGCACGGTTTCGACGCCATCGTGGCCCTCGGTGGCGAAGACACGCTCGGCGTTGCCAGCAAGCTCTATAAGGATGGCATTAACACGGTGGGCGTTCCCAAAACCATGGACAACGATTTGAGTGAGACAGACTATACCTTCGGTTTTGACAGCGCCGTGCAGGTAAATGTGGAGGCTCTTGACCGTCTGCGCGATACGGCGCGCTCGCACAGTCGGGTTATCGTGCTGGAGGTTATGGGGCGCCATGCGGGCTGGGTAGCCCTACACACAGGGGTGGCCGGTGGTGCCGACTACATTCTGCTGCCGGAGGTACCTTTGGACGTCGAAGCGCTTTGCGCACAGGTCCAGCGCGCCTATGCGCGTAAAGGCTATGCCCTTGTGGTGGCCTCAGAGGGAGTGGAGCTGCCGGAAGAGGAGCACAAAGAGACCAAGGTGGATGCGTTTGGACATGTGATTCTTGGGGAACGCAACGTGGGCGAGTGGGTCGCCAAGGAGATCGAAAAGCGCACCGGTCTAGAGACTCGTTCCGCCGTTACCGGCCATATTCAGCGGGGCGGAGCGCCAAGCGCTTTCGACCGCGTGCTGGCTTCGCGCCTGGGTGTGCGGGCGGCACAGTGTGTGTATGAACGCGACTTCGGCAAAATGGTGGCCCTACGTGGTAACGACATCGTGGTGGCGCCGCTAGAAGCCGCCGTGGGCACGTTACGCACCGTGCCGAAAGCGCTCTACGAGAGCCTGGTACCGCTTTTTAATAAGTAGGCAAAAAAAGTAGGGTATCGGAAGAAGGGCCAAACTCCGATACCCTTAAGAGCAGCGTCTGCACGGATGGATTGTGATGTGCATCCGCGTGCCTGGAGAAGGCAATGCGTGAATGCAGTTATAAGATACGCCATCTCGCATCGGACGCGCTGTGACCTACTTCACAAAAGGGGTGTGAAATTTTTCACACCCTCGTTTTTTTGGTCTTAAGAGTGCCGGTAGTGCGCTACCACATCGAAATAGTGGGCGAAGAAGGCATCGGGGTTAACGTCGGCTGCCACCTGAATAGGCGAGTTCAGGCCGGAGGGTTTGATAGAGGTCTCTCCAAACGAATCGTCGCTGCCGAGCTTCACTTTTACATAGTCGGCAGGCTCAAAGCGGCAAAGTGTGGGTTCAAACACCACCGCCGCAGCAAGCGGATCGTGAAAGGTGATGGAGTCGGCATGACGAAACCAAACTTCGGCCATATCCGCCACCGGCTTCAGAGGGCCTCCGACCGCATGGAAGCGCTGCTTGCACTCAGCTGCCGACATACGGCAACGCAGGGTTACATCTAGCCCTATTGCCAGTAGCCGCGGCACCGGTGAGGCAAATACTCGCGCGGCCGACCAGGCATCGCAAACAATATTCCACTCGGCTCCTATGCGGCCTTGTTCATCGGGAAAGAAGCGCCCGCCCATCATCACCAACTGCTTGAGCATGGCGGGAACTTCGGGGTCTAAGGCAAAGAGCAGGGCGATGTTGGTAAGAGGCCCTATGGTGAGCAATGTGATTTCGCCGGGATGCTTGCGAATCGTCTCCCGTAAAAACGCCACCGCCGTATTTTCTCGAGAAAAGCTGCGATGAGGCCAACGGCTCAGCGCCTCCGCCTGTGGGGCCTCCGGTTGGTGCTGACTGCCGAGAAAGGGCAGGTGTGCCCCCACATGTATCGGCACCTCGTTACGCCCGGCCGCCCTGCAGATGGCATCGGCCAAACTCGCACGCTTGTCCGCCTCTCCGGTAACCGTGGTGATTCCCAACAGCTCGCATCGTGGATGGCATAATAGATAGGCCAAAGCCACGGCATCATCAATGTCGGAACCGATGTCGGTATCTAAAAGTAGAGGTATGCGCCCCTCCATAGCGTTCTCCTTTTGTGGTTGCGTTTTCGACAAAGCCGAGGCCGCTTCGCCATAGGCCATACCGAGCGCCATAGCGCTCCAACCTACTCGCAAAAACCATTCGCGACGGCTTACCCTGCGAGACGTTTGACCTCTGTGGCTCATATCGGTGTTCCTATTCGTTAGGCGCTCTCCCCTTTCCTCCTCACTCCCTCCCAAACATAGCCCGCCAAGCGGACTGCCTTAAGCGAAAACCTTTTACGAAATTGCCTATTCCAACCGATATAGTAAGCGGAGAACATCCTAGCAGAAAAAGTCCTTGACTTTTCGTAACGCGATTTGCCATAATATCGCCTATATCAGTAGACAAAAGACTACTTAATGGCCGTCGGGTATTCCGTAACACAAAGCACACAGCGCCCCTCCGCCGTGGCCCGCGCTGCCGAAAGGAGACAGAGATGTTGAAAGAGGAGACAACAGAAGCCGTTACGGGCGAGGATACGCCGCAAGAACGACTGCTGATCCATCTGGAGAGCGACTTTGCCGCCGATGGGCAGTTCGGAAAACGGTTTTTGGAAGTCACTGCCACCGAGGTGCGTGTGCGGGAGAGCGACGGTGTCGTCTCATTTCACATCCCAATAACCGAAATTAAAAGCGCCCGCAACGAGCCGCTCGTCGGCGGCGGGCAACTGGAGATCACCACGCAGAGTGGGGAGATCATCCCCATCATCACCTACTCGCTTACGTTGGCCTCTCGCTTTTCGGAAGCCGCACGGGGCATCGAACAGCTTGCACGTGGGGAACCCCTGCAGATCAATCTCGAACAGAAGCGCCTGCGCTGCGCAAAATGTGGGCGCCTTCTTCCAGAGGTAGATGGAATCTGCCCGGCCTGCATTCACCGCGGTCGCACCCTACGCCGTGTGGCCGGCTATCTTCGTCCCTACCGCCTGCAGGCGGTCGGCCTTGCCCTGCTTGGGGTTCTTACCACCACGCTTAATCTCGTGCCGCCCAAGCTGCAAGCGCTCATCATTGACCATGTGTTCAGCACCCATCGCAACTACCTCTTTCTGTTGGAGATGGCAGGCATCTGGCTTGGGGTTGTTGTGGCGGCCACGTTGGTGCAGATTCTCAACGGACGCCTCATCGCCTATCTTGCGGGGCATATCGCCGCCGACCTGCGCGCCGCCGTCTATCGCGCCGTCGAGTTCCTGCAGGTGAGCTACTTCGATAAGAAACAGGTGGGGGCTATCGTTAGCCGCATCACGCAAGACACCGATCGCATCTGGGGGTTTTTGGTAGATGGCATGCCCTTCCTCATCGCCAATGCGCTCATGCTGGTGGGCATCGCCTGCGTGCTGTTCTGGATCAACTGGCGGCTCACCCTCGCCATTTTAGCCCCCATGCCTATTGTCGTCATCTTAAGCGCTGCCTTTTGGAAACCGATCAGCCAGATGTTCTTTCGCGTGGGGCAAAAATGGGCGCGCTTCCATACCCACCTCAACGAGTCGATCTCCGGCATTCGCATCGTAAAGGCATTCACGCGAGAGAACACCGAGTTCGCCAAATTTCAGGCGCGCAACAGAGAGCTTCGCGATGCAGGCATACAGGCCGATACCCGCTGGTACACGGTGTTCGGCGCAATGACGTTCTTCATCGCCTCCGGCGGGCTGATCAACTGGGTCTACGGGGGCTGGATGGTCTACCGTGGACAGATGTCGCTGGGCAACTTTGTGATGGTGAACTCCCTGTTGGGGCTTGTCTACGGCCCGCTTATGTGGTTCGGCGACCTCAATCAGTGGTTCACACGCGCCATGGCAGGGGCAGAGCGCATCTTCGAGGTGATAGATGCCGAGCCTGAACCTCACGCGCGAGGCGGCATTCGCCATGAGATCGTGGGTGAGGTGGCGTTTTGTGATGTGCGCTTCGGCTACGACAAGTCGAACCCGGTGTTAAAAGGGCTTACCTTCACAGCCAAGCCGGGCGAGATGATCGGCCTGGTGGGCAAATCCGGAGCCGGAAAATCCACGACAATCAATCTCATCTGCCGTTTTTACGAGCCGGATGCCGGCGTTATCCGCATAGATGGCATAGACTATCGCGAGATCGCCCTCGAAGACCTCAGGCGCCAAATCGGCATCGTTCCCCAAGAGCCATTCCTCTTCCACGGCACCATCGCCGAAAACATCTCCTACGGGCGCCCGGATGCCCGCTTTGAAGAGATAGTGGAGGCCGCAAAGGCGGCCAACGCCCATCAATTCATTCTCGCTAAACCGGATGGCTACGACACCGTGATAGGAGAGAGAGGAACCAAAATCTCCGGTGGCGAGCGGCAGCGCATCGCCATTGCCCGAGCCATCCTTCACGACCCCCGCATCCTTATTCTCGATGAGGCCACCTCCTCCGTAGATGTGGAGACGGAAAAGCAGATTCAAGAGGCCTTGCAGCGCTTGGTGAAAGGCCGCACGACCTTCGCCATCGCCCATCGCCTCTCCACACTGCGCAATGCCGACCGCCTCATCGTGCTTGAAAAAGGCGAAATCGTTGAGACGGGAACACATGCCGAACTGATGGAGCGCCAGGGCGTGTTCTACCACCTGGTGCAAACGCAGTCTCAAGTAACCCAAATCATTGAGATCGGCATGGTATAGGAGGCAACAATGGAACGCCAAACCCCAAAGACCGCAGACCTCAAACTGTTTTATGCTCCGGCCGACCGGCTGCGGCTTACCGTAGATGAGGAGCGCTCCTACATCACCGTGAAACCGGTATGGGCGGCCCCCCTCTCGCATCCGGGGCGCTACCTCTGCCTCCTCGATGGCAAGGGTGAGGAGATCGTCATGCTCGAAAACCCTCATGACCTACCGCCCGATTCCTGGCAGGCCGTACAGACGGAACTACGAAGGCGCTATCTTACCGCTTTTGTAAAGCGCATCTTGAACGTGCGCGTGGAGTATGGAGCGACCTACTGGCTGGTTCATACCGATCGCGGAGAGCGTGAGTTCGTAACGCAGAGCCTACAGGAGAATGTGCACTGGTTCTCTCCAACCCATCTGCAGCTGATAGACGTGGATGGCAATCGCTTTGAAATACCCGATATTCGCGCTCTGGACCTGCGTAGCCAAATGCTGCTGGAGAGTGTGCTCTAGCCCTCCGCCCCTTTGCCATAGAGGGCACGAAGCGCGCATAGAACAATCGTCACCAACTCCGCAGTGGGTGGCAGAGTATGGGCTTTTTCAAGAAAGGCAAGAAGAACGCGCCTTTCCGATTTTCCGCGGGCTTTTGAAGGGGGGCGCGGCCCGGCAAAAAGGTGGTTAAGCGCGGTTGCGTGATCGTTGTGAAGCAAGGCGGCCTCGACGTCGGCAATGGGAAAGCTTCGTGGCAGCTCGGAGGCCGCTTTTAGCAGCACCGCCTCCCCCTTGTGTTCGGCTTGCGACAACAGGCCGTACACACAATCCCCCACGTTCAAGAGACGCCCAACGGCATGGGCTACCTGCCGACGCGCCACGGGTGAAGGAAGGCGCGTAAGCTGAGCGGCAAGCGCGAAGGCCGATTCCGCATCTCCTATACGCGCGAGCGCATCGGCGAGAATAGGGACGAGAGATGGCTCTGTATCCGGCCGCTCGAGCAGGGAGCGTAGAAAAGGCAACGCACTTTTCTCCCCTATATCTCCCAAGGCCCGCACAATCGCCCTTCGTAACGGATGCCCGACGGGCAACTGCTGTAACCGTTCGCCAAGCGGCTGTATGGCTTTCGGGGCACCGGTTTCCCCTAAAGCCAACGCGAGGGCTTCGAGCAACTGCCCGTTCTCAACCGTTAAAAAGAGACGGATAAGCGTATCCACCGCATCAGCCCCGCCCAGCTTGCCCAGCGCGCGCACCAACGCCAAGCGATCGCTTTCGGAAAACGTCTCCTGTGGGCTTTCCAGCATTGCGATCAACTTCGCATTGGCGCGCCTATCGCCAAGCTTGCCTAAGGCCTGAGCGATCTCGCCGATAATGTCGGTGTCGAAATCTTCAAGCGCTTTCAAAAGCAGGTCAACCGCGCTCGTGTTCGCCGTCTCTCCCAAAGCGCGGGCGGCCTCGGCACGCACTGCGCGGCTGGGGTCGCTTAAGGCTTTTCCTAGCTCCTCTATAGCGAGGTGACTGCCCTTTTCGGTGAGGCCTTCGGCCGCGCGTCTTCGGGCCTCCTCCTCGGCCGCCCTCTGTAGGGTACGAATATAGCGCCACTGGCGCAAGCCAGAGCGGCCCAAATCTTGTAGCACTTTCGTGGCCGATACGGCGCCTCTATCCTCCAAAGGGCGAAGAAATGGCAGCGCAGCCAAACGCATGACAGCCGCTAAGGCAAAAAGCAGGTGATAGTTTATGATGATCAGCCCAAATAGCGAGAGATGAATGCCGGCAAGCATCTGCAATAGAATGCCCCCCACCATGGGAGCGATGCCCCCGATAAGCCCGGTAACCGCAGAGAGCGTGGCGGCATAGGTGGCCGTGCGTTGCGGAGGACTGCAGGCGATAATGAGATTGAACTGCGTTAGCCCCACCCCCGCCCAAAACAGGCCACTGCCTAAGCTGTTTAATAACAGCAGAATAAGGGACGAAACCAGGTGCTGGGGGCTTGTGGGAATCCAAAAGAAAGGCAAGGTGAAAACGCCCACAACGTTCAAAACGAGAATGGGCTTGTTGCCGAACCGATCGGCCAGAAAACCCCATAGGGGCATACCCAACATGTTGCTGACCCCCACCACGGCAGCGAGAATCTGCATCCAAACATAGTTCAGGTGGAGTATCTGCAGACCGTAGGCCGTAAAAAAGGGG
>NZ_DATGKU010000110.1:0-26060 GCF_035294505.1 Chthonomonas sp.
CTGCCCATAACCGTCGTAAAACGAGCTACTCAGCACATTCCCTAAACCATCTAAACGCTGACACACATTCCCCAAACCGTCAAACACATAAAATACATCCCCACTACCCGTATGCCGTGACACGAGGCCATCTGCCCCAAACGTGTTCACCGCCACCACATTGCCCTTCCCATCCAACTCCACTAAAGGCACATCGTTGACGTTTGAATTACCCTTCATTACATGAAGAAAGCTCGACCAAGTAGCCTAAGAAGACTTAGGCACATTCAGAATGTATAAGGCCACTCCGTTATCTCTTTTATCCTCAAGTAATACTCCTAGATGTTTCCCATCGAGGCTCCATCTAAGCACGGAACCTCCTTCCATGTTATGGTAAGGATACAGATTACCTCGCCAACTCCCCACACTGTGCATGACACCCTCTGACGTCTTACCCACTAAAACCCTCCATAAGCTTGGATAAGAACTCTGTTCGTTTTTTTCTACTAATAAAGCGACGTATTTCCCATCCGGTGATAGACTTATCTCTAACGCACACCAACTCTTTCCCAAATCTATTAGACGCGAACGTGTTGCACCGTGACCATAGAGTCGCTGACACAGGGGGTACCAGACGAAATAGATCAGGTGCCCTCCGTTGCCGTTGCATGTATCCTCATGTGGAAGATTATAGACAGCGGCCTTTAGCAGATACTTTGTTGCTTTGGGAAGAACTTGAAACTGTTCTTGGACGCTTGCTTCAGACAATGCTTTCCACTTAGGACTGGCGTCATCCCGCAATAGATAGCTCACCTTTTGAGGACCCCCTTTTGTTACAGAGACGAGGTAAATCCGGTTGTATGCATCCCGATAAAGCCAACCTCGGCTATTTGGCCACCATCCTATTAGAAAGTCTACACCATGAGGAAGATAGGTATAGAAGCGGATGGTTTCTGAAGACAGACTAACAATAGCCACTGCGTCTTCATCTACACACCCAACAGGACACAGAAGCTCTCGATGATTCGGTGACATGATGATGTCTTCTGGAAAATCTACTTGTTGCGTGAGAAAGTTTTCTAAACGTGAGTGGATGCGTACATTTGTATGCGTACGGTTAGAAAAGCTCCACAGAGACACTTTGCGACGGCCACTGGAAAGATAGTCCAAAAGCACAAAAAGCAAAGTATGGTCGGATTTCCAGTCATACCAGGCGATCTCCCTTAAGGCATCAGAAGGTAAGTGCCAACCAGAAAAAACATGTTCTTGGGGCACACAAGTTTTAGACACTTGGTCGTATCTCCTATTAACATGCGGGCAGGAACTAGAAAGATAGACCAGCGTCATGAGTGCCCATGCATATTTGATTATTTGAACAATATTGTTATTCATTAACACGACACTCTATTAGATATTTTTTACTTAATGGTAAGATAAAGCGACTAGCTCGGTTGCCATATCAGTGCAACAGCTCCACTCATCTCTGTCCCCGAATGGGTTGGGAGTTTATCCGTCGAAACTCGGTATCCAAAGGCACCATAGAACTCTGTCGAAACGAAGCCTTGCCCATCCAACTACACTAAAGGCATATCGGCGCTTTACATTGCCCCCTTTTAGAATAGAGAGACCAAGCAACTTAACAAAACCAAGCCAGACAGATGAGAACTCCTCTGCCTGGCACGGGCCACGCACTCCCTCATGGACTCTCAAACATGAGATAAGCGCAGGACACCATAATGATAAGTCTCATGCTTTGATGTTAGAGGCATTACTATATACTTGTAGCGAGCTTCCCTCCCGTCCGCACGTACCGAAAGCAGGACGAACATGTAAGCAGCTTTATCATTATCCGGTAGACGGCGCAACACACGATAGTGTTCTCCTCCCTCCCACAAACCGATGATAGGATCGCCGTAGATACCGCTACAACTGAACCATAAACGATGCCCCGCATCCGGTTCCCACACCAAGGCCGTCACATCAGAAACCGTCATCATCAGCTTGAAGGAGGGGAGAGACGAACTCCCCCCTGAAGGCTCCTTCGCAAAAACGGCAAGGTAATTTACTTCAGCCTCCCCAATAACCACAGCAGCCACGTAACGCCCATCAGGAGAGGCAAAACGGTGCAGGGTGCTCTCGTCTCCGTGGATGTCATCAAGCCACTGTGCGTAGTCCTTGCCGGCTTTCCAATGCCCACGAAACTCCCATCGCTTGGCGGACTCCTTGGCGGTCTCTTGGTCATAAAGCTCATCCAGGTTTACCGCCGGAACGAACTTGTTTGGTTTGATTGGTGCAGGCTTAGCCGGGTGCCCTCCGCCCATCCAGAGGAACAGGGCGGCTGTGGCCAAACTGGCCAAGCGCATTCCCAACGAACGAACCGGTCGGCGTGTCATCTGTCGTTTCTCCTTTCCCTGCTGGATGAGGAAAGTAGCAATAGCTAATTGAGAAGCCGGCTTTCCTATGAAAGGAAGCCACTCGGCCTCACAAGAGGCCCTGACGATAGAACGGGCTTACAGGGGGGTTATGGAGGGCACCCTGTGCAAGCCCCTTTTGCCGATGGGGACCGGTTCCAGGCGCCAAGCGGACGTCGGAAGGGTACATCTGTGAAAGATTATAACAAAGATTTATGCGACTGTCAAGGGGTTGCAAAAAATTTTTTTCGTCAATTTTCGCGCGTGCTGCTCGGCGCTTGAATAAAGAAAGAGCGGAAGGCATACAAACGGACGGCCTCCACAAAACGACCGGCAGAGCTTCCCATCAAACGTGCCTTCGGATATTCACCCGCTCACGGCTTTTGCAAAACAAGAGTATCTTGCAAAGCCTGGGCCACCTGTGCCCAAAACTGCTGCTCCTTCACATAGTCCGTCACAGGCACCTCTCCATTCCGTTGTACAAAACGGTCGGAGATCGTGACCTGGCTACCGTCCTTAGAGAGCGTCACCTTCCTCTCATAGATTTCCAAAGGCCCCTCGATATGAACCGACGCCGGCAGATGTAACACACGATAGCCCTTGGGTAAAGCGATCGAGACGATGTCGGTAAGGTGCGAGGGGTGCTCGATGACAACAGGCCAAACCCGCTTCGGGTCGGAATAGGGACGATTGTCCTCTTGGCCGAGCAGGGAAGAAAACGCCGGCAGTAAAAGGAGATTGCCCGCATCTCGCCCCACAGTGGCAGCTTGTATACGAAAATCGAGGCCGAGTGCATCCTGTACCGGGGCCTTCTCCGAGAGCGTACATTCGCTGATCTCGCCGGCGATTCCGAACCGCCGAGCGATCTGCGAAACAAAGGTTTTTCGGCGTTCCTCCGTCAAGTCTCGCCAGGTGCCTCTTACGCTCCGAGCCGTATCCCCCTCTAAGGTCGCCTTCTCGGTAACCGTCGCAGCTCCGTTTTCCCCTAAAACGATGGTGAGAAGAAAATCGGCTCCCTCTTGCTCCGGGGTGCCTATGGGAACGGTTTGCAAAGTTCCCCCATCCTTCGTCACGACAAGAGCCTGCACCCCCTGATCGGCATCTGGAATCGCTCCGTAGGGGCAGTCCTCCGCCGTCGGGTCCATCCAAACGGCCTTCCCGTCTACCGATGCGAGCGCAATGCAGTGGTTAAAAGCGGTTAGCGAGGGCAGATCCGCCGTGAGAGGGCGTAACCTGCCGGCATAAAGCAAAGCCGGCTGTGCCTCTATGCCCGCCAACCGCAACATGGTGATTAGGAGAACAACCTTGTCTTTACAGTCCCCATAAAGATTACGGAACACCTCGGTGGCCGCATGGGGCTTGTAGGCCGAAAGCCCAAACTCTAGCCCCACATAGCGAACGTGATCGGTTACCCACCGATATATCGCACTTGCACGCGCTTCAGGAGAAGTGAGGCCGGTAACGAGTTGCGCCACCTTTTGCTTGATGGCATCGTCTGGCTGCCATTGCGGTGTACATAGCCCGTAAAACCAGCGCCCAATAGCCTGCCAATCCGGCAGGTTGGAAACCTCCATCCACGCACGCACATCTCCAACGGCCGGCATGGCCGCCTCGACAGGAATGGGGTCGAGTGGCCCCATTTGCCAGGTTAGTGTCCTGATGTGCCCATCTTTCGAGATCGTCTCGGAGGTCTTAACACCATCCATATGATGCAGACGGACTCGGAGGTTTGTCATGCTCACCGGCACATGGAGGGTGTAACGGCTTAGCATCACCGGAAATACATCGTTAAACCCCCAATAGGCCGTTACAAGCCCTGGCAAAAGGGTGGGATGGGTGACGATCTTGTAGGTATAGTCTATAACGCAGTTGTCTTGGATGCCGGGCATAGAAAACCCGATGGACATCGCATCGTCATACATCGGGTAGTCGCTGGCCACACCCTCTTGGCGCAGGGCATCCGGCTGAACCGTCAGCACCTTTCCATCCGGCTCAATCGTACGCGCCGAGATGAGGGTCAACTCCTGGAAGCTGCTGTTAAACGGCAGATGCACCTCGGCCAACGAGCGCGCGGCCCGATCGAATAGTTTGTAAGTCTCCCGATAGATTCCTATGGTCGTGCCATCCGGCTTCACGGTAAGCTCGCCCAAATCCAGCAGTTTCACATAGTGGCAGTTAGGCCATCGGCTCGGATCGGGAGCCGTGCGCAACGCCTCCCGAAGCGTCGCATCGAGCGTGGGCGCGCTTGCGGTCGGTGGCGACTGGGCGAAAGCCACCTGCAGCCATGCCATCAACCCCAAGACACCTAAAATAACATGAGACCGTTTCATGCAGCTGAATTCGCCTTTCTGTTGGTGTTCTCCTGCTTACCCCCCGATCGGTGGCCGTAGGGCTGGTATAATTTTTACGAGGAGAGAGCCATGCGGTGTCAACAGTGTGGACAAGAGATCGAGGCTTCCGCATCAACATGCCCCTATTGTGGCGCCACGCTGCAGGTCTCTCCACCAACAGCCGGTACTCCCCAGCCCAGAACACAGCCCAGCTCGGAGAGCGCCATGCCTAACCCCGCCGCGATGTACCCCACAACCTATGCGGTAGAACGCTGCCTTGTGTGTGGTGCCACGCTGCCGCCTCGCAACTTTGCCTGTCCCCAATGTCATACCCCTCGTGGGATGGTGGTTGACCCTGACGACCCCACCTGTACGCGTTATCTCGTGGTGGTTCCCAGCTTCATGGCCTCGCGCGTCGCAACAAGTCGCCTCGACACCTCGGTTTTAGCAGGCTGGCACTGGGGAGCGGCCTTTCTTACTCTGTTTTGGGCATGGAGCCACCGGCTTCGCGCGCATGTGGTTACGAGCGTCGTTTTCAACGCGCTCTTTCTGATCGCGCTAGGATGCGCCGTTGGTCTCCGTTCCAACAGCGCGGCCGAAGACATGCTGGCCGTCTTCTTCACTCTTTGGGTACTCCTCTGGTTCGGGTTCCGCCTCTACTATGGCTTCTGCGGCATGCAGATAGCTCGGCAAAGTGGCCGCTACAACGATCCGGAAACGTTTCTCGATGTTCAGAAAAAGTGGCAACGTGCCGGGCTGTGGGCCGTTATCGGCTATCTCGTTTTGTTTATCATTGGGCTTGCCCTGCTCAATACTCTTTCATGAAAGGAAAAATGGAATGCACATTTCGCAGCGAGCACGCAACACCGCTCCCTCCCCTACATTAGCCATTACCGCCCGCGCAAAGGCGCTGGCCGCACAAGGCAAGGATGTGATAGGCTTTGGCGCCGGAGAGCCGGATTTCGATACCCCAGAACATATCAAACAGGCTGCCATTGCCGCCCTAGAGGCCGGCTACACGAAATACACGCCCAGTAGCGGCGATGCCGACCTCAAACAGGCCGTTGTCGAGAAACTGGCGCGCGACAATGGACTGCACTACAAACCATCCCAAATCATCGTCTCTTGTGGCGCCAAACACTCCCTCTACAACATCATGCAGGCCCTGCTCGACCCGGGCGATGAGGTGATCATTCCCGTCCCCTATTGGGTTACCTATCCGGAACAGGTAAAACTTGCCGAGGGCGTTCCCGTCTTCGTACAAACCGACCCTAAAAACGACTTTATGCCGACCCGTGAAGCGCTCCGCGAGGCTATTACCTCACGCACGCGCGCCATTGTGCTCAACTCACCCTGCAACCCCACCGGCGCTGTGGCGTCACGCCAAACGGTAAAAGAGATCGTGTCGTTGTGTATTCAACACCAAATCTATCTCATCAGTGACGAAATCTACGAGAAGCTAATCTACGATGGCCGCCAGCACGTTAGCCCGGCGGCTTTAGGAAGCGAAAGTTTTCAATATACCATCACCGTGAATGGCTGCTCTAAGGCCTACGCCATGACGGGCTGGCGCATCGGCTATGTGGCTTCGGCAAACGAAGAGTTCATCGCCGCTATGGGCAGACTACAAGATCAGTCCACCTCCAACCCCACCTCTATCGCCCAGAAGGCCGCGGTTGCCGCTCTCATCGGGCCTCAGGAGCCGGTGGAGCAGATGCGACAGGCTTTTGAGGCACGGCGAAACGCCATGGTGGAGCGCCTAAACGCCATACCCGGCATTCACTGCCCCATGCCGGGAGGCGCTTTCTATGCCTTCCCCGACATCTCGGCCCTGCTCGGACGCAAAGCGGGCAACAAGGTGATACCCTCTTCGGATGCGCTAGCCGAATATCTCCTTGATGAAGCCGGTGTGGCCGTGGTGCCCGGCTCCGGATTCGGCTCCGACACCCATATTCGCCTCTCTTATGCCACCTCAATGGAAAAGATCGAGAAAGGTCTGGAACGAATGGCTCATGCCATCCGCAAACTGGAGTAGGAGCGCGAGATCGAGGATAAGGCCTCATGACGGATAGCGAACAGCTTACGGAAAATAGCAACGTCTTGCCTATAGAGAAACTACAACAGCTTGAGCGGAGACTAGGGGTGGATTTTCGTCGAAAGGAACTGCTCGCACAGGCCATTACGCATCGCTCTGCCGTGTCTTCACATCAGCTTCAAAGCAACGAGCGACTGGAGTTTCTTGGGGATGCCATCATCGGCCTCATCGTCGTGGAATGGCTCTTCAAACACCACCCCGATGTTAAAGAAGGCATTCTCGCCAAAGCAAAGGCCTATGCCGTTAGCGAGCAGGCCCTCGCCGAAGCCGCACGACGATTAGGCATCGAGGAGTTCGTCGTTGTTGCCTATCCCGAATCCATTTTGGAGGGTCGAGGAGGGCGTGCCATTTTGGCCGATGCCTTCGAGGCCATCGTGGCCGCACTCTACCTCGACCGCGGCCTGCGCGCCACCAAAAAGTTCGTGGAAAAGGCCATGGCCGACATCATCCAAGAGGCCATAAAAGAGAGCCATCGCCGCGATTATAAGTCCACCCTCCAAGAGCTAGTCCAAGCTCAATATCGTCTTACTCCGGTCTACCGCATTCGCACGGAGTATGGAAGCGACCACGATAAGACGTTTGAGGCCGAGGTGCTGCTGCACGGGCGCCCGTTGGGGCACGGCGTAGGCAAAAGCAAAAAAGAGGCCGAACAGGAAGCCGCCCGTGCGGCATTGGCACACTGGAGCCAAATTGAAAGCGATAACAAAAACACGTAAAATTGCCGGTTTTTTGTTTCTAGCTTTATGTTTGCCTGCTTGTTACGCTCATCAGCGATTTGAAGTATGTTAAAATGATATTGGTATCTCGCCGCATAAACCACGCTTTCGGGCTGCGGCAGACCAAACTCTATGAACGGAAAGAAGTAAATGAAGCTGTACCCTTATGTGCGATCACGCGCAACGCTCCTCCTTACGCTCTGCCTGCTCACCGCATCGCAACTCGCCTGGTCACAGGTCTTTCAACGAGGAGGCACTTTTACCCTCAATGCCCAAAACGCTCCGGATAACTTTACATCCACATTCCTTATTAGCCAATCGCCCACCACCCTCTCCGCCGACAATGGGAAGCTGCGGATCACCGAATCGATCCATGTTATCTCGCCGAACTCGGAGTGGCTGCTGCTCGACATCGAAACAACCAACGGTGGGCCGCTGGCCGGCGACCCAACCAAGCTCTGGAGCTATGACCTTTTCTACCCTTTTCAGAAAACCGCTTTTGTGGACGAAGTGGCCGGCTATTGGAGCTTCAACGAGCAGGCCTATTCGCCCATCACTCCGTTTGGATCGGGCTTTCTGGCCTCAACCGCCCCGAATCCACTCGATCCGAGCCTCGGGCCGGTTTTCGACGTTATGCACAACCCGCCGGCCGGCCCTTATGCGCCCTTCACCTCTCGTCATGGCTCCGTCGTTCTATCCCCCTACAACATTTTGGCAAATGGCGGGGTGAACCCAAGCCAGGCAAACGGCTTCCACTATCTGGTGCACGCCTTTAGCGCCACCGTGCCGGAAATGGATGGGTCTACGATCCTCTTGACGACGATATTGTTAAGCAGCCTGCTAGGAGGTTTGCGGCGACAGCGCCCTTAGCCCTCGCCTATCTGCGGCTTTACGCAAAGGAAGCATCCGACCTAAAAAGATCGAGGGCGCCGAGGCGCCCTCGATCCGGTTTTGCCAACGTTCGGATAACGCCAACTAGTGGCAACCGCAGCCGGGGCCACAGCCGCTATCGGCATCGCCCTCACCCGCCTCCTCGGTGGCAAAGGAGCTGCCACAGCCACAGGTACGGATGGCGTTGGGGTTATCAATTTTGAAACCGCCGCCCATTACGTCTTCCACATAGTCTATGGAGGAGCCTTTGATATACTGAATGCTAAGCGAATCTACCACCACCTTAACGCCATGGCAGTCGTAGACGAAATCGTCCTCCTCCACCACATCGTCAATGGCCATGCCGTAGCTTAGGCCGGAGCACCCACCGCCCTGCACAAAAACGCGCAAAGCGGCATCGGCCTTTCCTTGACTTTCCAACAGACCACGAATCTCCTGAGCGGCTCGCTCGGTTAGCACGATCCCGGGATTAACCGGAGTATCTATAGAGGCCATACGAACTCCCTATCCTTTCCAACACAGCTTCCGAAAAGAAGCTTTTGTGTGTGCACTAATATCATTTTACGTTAGAGACGCGGAAAAATGCAACGTTAGACGGCCCGAAGTTTGTTGATCTCCGACTGAATCCGCACCAGATTAGCGTAAACCCCGTCTTTCTCCATCAGCTCCTCGTGCGTGCCCATTTCGACCATCTTGCCCTCCTTCAATACCACAAGTCTATCGGCGTTACGTAATGTCGAGAGGCGGTGGGCAATGGCAAAGGTCGTGCGTCCTTCCACCAAGCGGGTAATAGCCTCTTGAATCTGCTTTTCGGCCTCCGTATCCACACTAGCTGTAGCCTCGTCTAGAATCAGGATTTTGGGGTCGTGCAGAATGGCACGTGCAATGGAGATGCGCTGGCGCTCGCCGCCGGAAACGCGCTGCCCCCTCTCGCCTACCTGCGTGTCGTAACCGTCGGGGAAACGCAGAATAAACTCATGACAGTTGGCGGCTTTTGCGGCTCGCATCACCTCCTCCGGGGTCGCTTCCGGACGGGCATAGGCGATGTTGTCGCGGATGGTTCCGGGAAATAGGAACGGCTCCTGAGGAACGATGCCGAAATGGCGGTGATAGTCCTCAAGCCGAATATCCCGAATATCCACACCATCTATCGTAATACGCCCTTCGGTTACATCGTAGAAGCGCGATAGCAGGTTGATGATGGTGGTCTTCCCGGCCCCACTATGCCCTACAAGGCCGATCATCTCCCCCGGCTTCACCTCAAGATTGAAGTTCTCAAGCGCGTAATGCGCCTTATCGTAAGTGAAGGAGACGTTCTCAAACTTCACCTCACCGCGCATCGTCGGCATCGGCACCGAGTTTTCGCTATCGCGAATATCCGGCTCGGTGTCGAGAATCTCAAACACACGCTCGGCCGCCGTCATGGAACGGGTAGACCAATCCATCACCTGGCTAAAGTTCATAAACGGCTGATAGAACTGCATAAGGTAGCCGTTGAACATGGTCAACTCGCCGATGGTCATGATGCCGTGGTTCTGCAGCACCTTGCTGCCGCCCGCAATCCAGATGATGTAGGAACCCGCACTCATAAGCAGCCCCAGCAGGGGCCAGTAGGTGGCGCGAAAGGCGTTCGCCTCAAAGCTTGCGCGGAACACCGCATCGGCGCGGCGTCGAAAACGCTCCACCTCCCGATGCTCTTGGGCAAAAGCCTTCACCACCTTAATGCCCGATATGGCGCTATTGAGGGCGGAGTAGAGCTTGCTGATACGATGCCACACCACATGGAATCGGGCGCGAGCGCGCGGCATAAACCAGCGGGTAAGGAAGAAGATGAACGGCGCCGGAATGAGCATGAGCAGGGCTAACTGCCAGTTGATGCGAAAAAGAACGAGGCCTATGCCCACCAACGTGAGCGTGTTAGAAACAAGCCACGGTATGCCGCCCGTGATGAAATCCCATAGGTTATCGGCATCGTTGGTGATGCGCGACATCACCGAGCCGGTGCTTCGCTTATCGTAATACCCCAAAGAAAACTGGCTCAGCTTGCGGAAAAGCGCCATGCGGATATCCATGCTTACCCGCCCGCCAAGCCACGGATTCAGGCGCTGCTGGCCATAGTTGATCGCGGCGCTTAGCACCCGCATACTGGCGAGCAACAAAACCCACATCACCAGCGGCAAGAGGCGATGATCGTTGGCACGAGTCTGGCGGATTAGCAAATCCACCATACGGCCAACAATGTAAGGGGGCGTGAGGTCGGTGACCGTGGAACAGAGCAGAAGCGCCAGCCCCAAAGCCACCAACCCTTTATAGGGTGCGAGAAAACTGAACAGCCGAATGAGCGTTGCCCGCTTGTCAATACAGGCAGGGCAGACCTCCGTCTCCGGCGGTAACAAACGGTGGCAACGTGGGCAAAACTTTTTGCGTGTCTCTTTCAGCGCCTCTAAATGAGGCTCCTCACCCTTGACCATCGCGTTGAGCTGACGCGCAATGGCGTTCGCCTCCGCCACCACCGAGAGAGAATAGCGTAACAACGGGATAACCGTCGTATCCGTCTCTAGCTCGATGAGGCCGTTGCCCACCTGCATCTCCGCCGATACACGGCGCACGCTCGACAGGGGGATGGCATAGCGTATCTCCGCCGAGCCTTCGCCATCCGGGGCAAAAACGTAGATGTGTGTGTCGTCTACTACCAACCACTCGGTGGCAAACTCGCCTGCAACGTTGAGATCGGTGGCGAAGGTGATGCGCGGGGTTATTGTGCCAGGGAGACCGGTGTCGGAGGAAAGAAGTTTTTGTAAAGTTTCGTCCGCTTGCTCGTCTTTTAGGTCGCCGGCGCGTAGGGCGCGCAAACTGTTTTCGACCTCTTCCGGCAGCGTTTCGAGTATCGGCATCGCTACGCGCTTCTCCGAATTAGGTTCATTTCATGATACTACGTTTCAATGTCCGATTTGGTTCGTTAAATCGAAAGTTTTGTATCCAAAAAGGGTTTTTCTCCACGCCACCCGCCGTGTATTCCTCATCTGCCGAACAGATGAGTTTTCTCAGATGCAGGAAAGAACAGAGCCGATGGCGAAATGGCTTATGAAAACGTTATCGAGGAGCTTACAGCCAACATGCTTACCGGTATAGAGCGCTTGGTAGATTTAACCGGCCCTCAGCAGGTCGGACTCACCGGCAAAACGCTTTCCGAGGTGCAAGAGGCCGTACGCACAGGCGACGTGAGAACACTTGCCGAAACCGATGGCCATTTTGCCGTGGTCGCCCGCGAGGGACAGACCGTCCGCTTGGCAAGAACGATAGGCGTTCCGTTGCGCTACTTTGTGGCCAAAATGTTCCACGGCCCCTTTCTGATCGTGGCCGATCGCATAGACCGCATTTTTGAGTGGTGCCGAGAACATAAAATCGGCTGGCAGTTCGATCCCCTCTATACCCGCATGGTTCCTGCCCACTACCTCATCGAGATCGAGCAGATCGGCTGCCCCGATCCCGCTCCCCGCTACCACCGTTTCTTTCACCCGCCTATCGAGACCGGGCCTGCCTCCATCGAGGCGTGCGGGGAAGCCTATGTGCAGGCCGCTTATCAGGCACTTAAGCACTGGCTTGGCACACTGCCACCGCAGGAGCCGGTCGCCATCGCCTTCTCCGGTGGCGTAGATAGCACCTCCGTGCTCCTCATGGCCTATCATGCCCTCGAAGAGTTGGGGCGTAATCCCCAAAATCTACGCGCCTTTACCCTCGACCTCGGTGGAGGTGCCGATACCGTTCAGGCTGAACAGATCGTGACGCAACTGGGGCTTCGCAATATCTGGGAGCCGATTGCACGTGATGCCTCGCGCGTGAATCTAGAGGAGGCCATTCAGCTTATCGAAGACTACCATCCTCTCGATGTCCAGTGTGCTGCCATGAGTATCTGCCTTCTAGAAGGCATCCGCGAACGCTACCCGCACCTGAAATATCTGCTAGATGGCGACGGGGGCGACGAAAATTTGAAAGACTATCCTTTGGAGGATTCCGACCTCACCCTCTCCAGCGTGCTGCGTAACCCGTTGCTCTACCAGGAAGGTTGGGGCGTAGACGCCATCAAACATAGCCTTACCTACTCTGGTGGGCTTTCGCGCTCGTACGTCCGCACTTTTGCCCCCGCAGTGCGCTATGGCTTTCATGCCTTTTCGCCTTACACGGTTCGTTCGGTCATCGCAGCCTCTACCGCGATTCCCTTCTCAAAACTTATCGGGAACGACGTAGAGCGTCTATACAACCTTAAAGCGGAAGTCGTTCGCGCCGGCATTCGCGCCCTCATCGGGGTGGATATGCCTACTCCTCCGAAACGCCGATTCCAAGATGGGGTTAGCGGCGACAGCTATCGCCATTGGCGTGTGGGCAAAGGCTGGTGCCGTCAAGTGTTCCTGCGCCAATGGCAAGAGCGACTCAAGGACGTTTGGGACGACCCCACAGAGCGAATCTCCGGTAACGATACCAGCATCCCGCTGCCGTCTTTGAACCGATAGAGCATGCGAACCATACACGGCTACCCCGAACGGCCGGCAGATCGAAGCCGCTGGATCGCGAGCTTGCGTGGGCCGAAGAACCGCCTTGACCCATGGCAGCCCTATGCATGGCTTCATGAAGAGGAGCGCAGTCCAGAGGGTACATTGGCCTCCACCAACGTGGTTTTTCTCACCAACAAAGAGTGCCCCTTCCGTTGCCTGATGTGCGATCTCTGGAAAAACACGCTCGATGCCCCGGTGCCGGAAGGGGCTATACCCGCCCAGATTCGATGGGCGCTCGAACGGTTACCACCGGCAAAACAGATCAAACTCTATAACGCCGGCAGCTTCTTCGATCCCCATGCCATTCCTCCATCGGACGACGATGCCCTACTTGCTTTGCTTGCTCCTTTCGAGCGTGTGATCGTGGAGAGCCATCCCGCCTTTTTGGGAAAACGCTGCCTTGCGTTTCAGGAAGGGCTTGCGGGTAAGTTGGAAGTGGCCATCGGCTTGGAAACAGCGCATCCGCTTGTGCTCGAACGCCTTAATAAGCGGATGACGGTGCAGGATTTTCAACGGGCTGCTCGCTTTCTCCGCGCTCATCACATCGCCTTGCGGGTCTTTCTGCTGGTTTTCCCCCCCTTTCTGGATGAGACAGAGGGCTACGAATGGGTCGTTCGTTCTATGGAGATGGCCTTTGAAGAGGGGGCCACTGCCTGCTGCCTCATACCGACACGTGGAGGCAACGGCGCCATGGAGGCGCTCGCGGCCCAGGGCGCATACACCCCGCCAACGCTTCCAATTCTAGAACGGCTGCTCGAAGAGGGGTTACAGCGGAAACAGGGGCGCGTTTTCGTAGACCTTTGGGATATTGAGCGCTTGGCAACCTGCGCATGCGCTTCGGCGCGCATCACACGACTGGCCGCAATGAATCGAGAGCAGCAGCCGCCGCCCCCTGTGTCGTGCCATTGCTGTGCATAGCCATCATCGAAGCGAGGGCAACCAGTGCCTCAAGAAGAGGATAGAACCTCCAGTATAGGACTTGAAGGCAAAGCTGGAGGCGCAGCCCCAAAACGATAGGCCGATAGCAGCAGCGCTTTGAAATGCTCTTTTTGCGACGCCGATTCGGCTTTGAGATGAAGCGTTGCAAGCGGTTCGCCAGCACGAACCCAAGCGCCGCGCTTTTTATGGAGCACGATTCCCACCGAAGGGTCAACCCTATCTTCTTTTGTGGTGCGTCCGGCCCCCATAGCCACAGCCAATAGCCCTATGGCACGCGCATCGAGGGCGGTAATGAAACCTTCCTCAGGCGCCTCTATCCAACATGTGATGGGGGCGCGAGGCAATACGGTTAGGGCCGCGTCCAAATCCTTTGGCCCTCCCTGAGCGCGAATCATGGCCTCCAGCTTGGCCGCGCCGACGCCCGACCTCAGCAGTTGTTCTGCCGTCGTCTGTGCTTCCTCTGCGTCCCTCGCACGTTCGCATACAAGCAGCCCATGCGCCACCAGTCCTAAACAGAGCGCCAAAAAACGCGGCTCCGCAGTTTCGGGGCTCTGCAAAACGCGAATGGCTTCCTCTACCTCTAAGGCGTTCCCTACCGTCCACCCCAGAGGCTCCTCCATATCCGTAAGTACCGCTTGCGTTGGCACCCCCTCCTGAACCCCGATCGTTACCAATGTGCCTGCCAACGCCCTCGCCTGCTCAAGCTCCCTCATAAAAGAGCCGCTTCCCACCTTCACATCCAGCAGAATGCGCTCGGCTCCTCCGGCAAGCTTTTTGCTCATGATGCTGCTGGCGATAAGCGGAATCGACTCGACCGTGGCGGTAACATCTCTCAGGGCATACAGTTTGCCATCTGCCGGCGCCAGTTGGGACGATTGAGAGAGAATGGCCAACCCTATGGAGCGCACCTGCGCCTTTGCCTCCTCGCTTTTTAAGGCGGTGCGAAACCCCGGGATGGCCTCCAGCTTATCTATGGTGCCCCCGGAAAAGCCCAGCCCCCGACCGCTCATTTTCAAAACGGGGATGCCGGCGGCTGCCAGCAATGGCACCACCACAAGTGACGTTTTATCCCCAACTCCGCCCGTGCTGTGCTTGTCGAGCGTAGGACCGTTTGGCATGTCGGAAAGGTCTATCCGTTCGCCCGAATCGCGCATGGCACGGGTGAGCGCGCGAACCTCCCGCATGGTCATGCCGCGCAGAAACACCGCCATAAGCCATGCACTTATCTGGTAATCGGGCAGGCTGCCGTCGGTTACCCGACCGATAAAATCGCGCAGCTCTTCTTCCGTGTGCTCCCCGCCATCGCGTTTTTTAGCGATAAACTCCACCGTGCGCACGGGCTTCCCCTCTCTTAACTAAGGCCGAGCTTCTTTGCAAAATAGGCAATCGTGTGCTGCAGGCCCTCCTCCAATCCCACTTTAGGCTCCCAACCCAAAAGCGTTCGGGCCTTTGTAATGTCTGGACGACGTTGTTTGGGATCGTCGGGAGTTTTAAGTGGCTCAAAAACGATCTCACTCTTGCTATTTGTAAGCTGTTTGATGAGCTGCGCGAACTCCAAAATGGTGCGCTCTGTGGGGTTACCAATGTTGATAGGCCCCGTTAAATCCGACATGGCCAACCGCCAAAAACCCTCGATGAGGTCCGAACAGTAGCAAAAAGAGCGCGTCTGCTTGCCATCGCCGTAGACGGTGATGGGGTCGCCCCGCAGCGCCTGACCAACGAAATTGGGCACCACGCGCCCATCGTCGAGACGCATGCGCGGCCCGTAGGTGTTGAAGATGCGCACAATGCGCACCGGCACCCCATGATAACGATGATAGGCCATCGTGAGCGCCTCGGCATAGCGTTTGGATTCGTCGTACACTCCGCGAATGCCCACAGGGTTCACGTTGCCCCAATACTCCTCACTCTGAGGGTGAACCAATGGGTCTCCATAAACCTCGGAGGTAGAAGCAAGAAAGAAAACGGCGTTTTTGGCGCGGGCCAGCCCAAGCGCTTTGTGCGTGCCCAGCGCGTTTACCTTCATGATCTGGATGGGCTTGGTGGGAAAATCTACCGGGCTTGCCGGAGAGGCAAGATGAAAGACATAGTCTATTGGCCCATCAATATACAGATATTCGGTCACATCGTAACGCACAAACCGAAAATGGGGGTTGTCCAAAAGATGAACGATGTTATCGGTGTTTCCGGTGATCAGGTTGTCCATCGCGATCACCTCAAATCCCTCGGCAAGGAGCCTATCACAGAGGTGTGAGCCTAAAAACCCGGCCCCACCCGTCACTAATGCACGCGGCATACTATGGGTTACCTCTCCAAAACGATCTCTACGGCAGTATACCCCAGCCTCTTTCAAGAGGGCGTCTACGCCAAAGAGAAGTTGTTCCTCAGAGGGCGTTTGTGATATAATCCGAGTTGCGATTAAGTCTTTTTTGATGAGAAATCCGCGAGCACCTTATCGCCGTGCTCGGCGGTTTCATGAGTAAGGAGAACGATTTCACTATGTCGGGACATTCCAAATGGCATAACATTCGCCTGCGCAAAGGCGCGCAGGATGCAAAACGTGGGAACCTTTTCACCAAACTTGCCCGAGAGATCATCATCGCGGCGAAAACCGGTGGAGGGAACCCCGAAACGAACACCCGTTTGCGACTTGCCATTCAAAAAGCTCGCGAACACTCCATGCCCCAAGAGAACATTCGCCGCTCCATCATGCGCGGTACCGGAGAGCTAGAAGGCGAAGCCTACGAGGAGGTTACCTACGAGGGCTATGGCCCTGGAGGTGTGGCGATTTTGGTGGAGTGTGCCACCGATAACCGCAACCGAACTGTGGCCAACTTGCGCAGCATCTTCAACAAACACGGCGGACGCATGGGGGAATCGGGATCGGTCTCCTATCGTTTTAGGCCCGTTGGGCTTATTGTCATTCCACGCACGGCCGTTGAGGAAGACCGCCTCTTCGCCCTTGCCATTGAGGCCGGCGCGGAAGATATGCGCACGGATGAAGAGAATTACGAGATCGTAACCCAACCGGAAGATTTTGCTAAAGTGCGCCAAGCCATCGAAGATGCCGGCATCCCCATGTTGCGTGCCGAATACACGATGGAGCCGCTCGACTTGGTTCACCTTGAAGGAAAAGAGGCCCAGCAGATGCTTCGCCTCCTAGAACGCCTTGAAGAGGACGACGACGTTCAACACGTCTACGCCAACTTCGATATCGCCGATGAGGTACTAGAGGCCACCGAGGGGTGAATCGGCAACATTGCAAAAAAGCGAAACGCTCTGCCTTCACCCCTCGTCTATCTTTTAAACAACAGAGCGCTGCAGGCCTCTATCTTTTTCTTGCGAGGCCTTTACCTATGAGTTGGCCGCCGGCAAACTTACCATAAGGATGAGGGAGGGGGCGATGGCCCCGAAACGCATTGCCTACTTACACCCATTTCATATCGCAGTCTTCGGGCTGCTGTGGCTGGGGTTGTGCCTGCCTTTCTCCGCTTCGGCCAGCATTACCCTGCAGCCGCTGCTCGGGTTCGGTTCGTTTGCCGGCGGCATCGCCTACTTTCGCCCCCACTCCTGGAACCCGCTTGCCGTTCACATGGTTGGAACCGCCCCAAATGGAGCGACCGAACTGCAGGTCATCGTGCGACGTGGCGACCACCAAGATACCTACATCCGCAAGCTGCTGTTTGCCGGAGGCCCTCTCGATCAGACCGAGACGTTCTCCGTTGACCTCTCTCCTCTAAAACTGGATAACCCTTTTATCCCTTCTCCAGACAAACAGGAGATAACGGTGCAACTCGTGCAGGATGGGCACGTTTTAGCCGGCCCCAAATCGGTGCCGTTCTCCGTACCGTTGAGCAGTATCTCCTATAACCTGCTTGTGCTCGATTCCCACCCTGCGGCGTTGCACTTTCTGGCCAATCACCTTTTCGACATCATCCATCACGGCCAGGATGCAAGCGGTTTGGGGAATATGCTTCTCGGTTCCGGCAATGCAAGTGCCATGATGAACCCCATCACCTTGCTAACGGCCTCACCCCCCCTGCTGCCCACCTCTCCGCAAGCTTATGCCCCTGTAGACGCGGTCGCCCTCGGCGATCTCGACCTTGAAAACAGCGTCACTCAGGCCCAGGTGGATGCTCTGCGCGGCTTTGTAAGCTCCGGCGGAACGCTCATCGTCTCCGGTGGCCCCGATATCAACCGATTGAAAAGCTGCCCCCTTCACGATCTCTTTCCTCTTATCCCTAACGGCATTCGCACTCTCAAGCAACTGTCCACGCTGGCTCTACGCTATCAAACACCGCTGTCGCTCCAGCACCCCATTGCCCTTACAACCGGCAAACTGCAACCGAATGCCAAGGTGCTCCTCGCCGACCAGCAAGGAGCACCCCTCGTGCTCGAACGCCCCTATGGCAACGGCATCGTGCTCTTTACAACGTTTGACTATATGGACCCCGCCTTCACAACTTGGCCTGCCGCAACCTCCTTCTGGCGCGACCTGCTCCTCTGCGGCAATTTCGAGGTCTCCCCCGTGCAGATACTCGCCAATGACGGTGTGTGGACCGGCTCAACCAACCTTATGGATCAACTTCTCGATGCGCTGGCCAACCCACGTATCACCCAACTCCCCTCGCTCAGCCTCATCGCCCTGTTTACCCTAGGCTATGTCCTCCTGCTTGTTCCTATCAACTATCTGGTGCTGAAACGCCTCGACCGTAAAGAGCTGGCCTGGCTAACGACCCCGGCCATCATTGTGTTGTTCTCAGTTGGCTCCTACGCCATCGGGGCTAGCACACGCGCACATATCGTCTCCTTCAATCGCGTCGCCGTGTTGGAAACTCAGGCCGGTTCCGATCGGGCCTACGGCCTGACACAAATGGCGCTCTATCTGCCCAGCGCGCACAATGTAAGCCTCGACCTCTCCGCGGCCAATTCCGACGCCAATAATCGCCTCTATTACCCTTATCTTATGGCGATCTCCGATCCCTCCCTTATTCCTAACTCCGCCACCTTCGTTGTGGATGACGCCGGTGTACAACTGAGAGATGTGCATGTGCCGTTTTGGAGCACCTGCAACTTTGAAGCCCCGTTTGAACTGCCCCTAGAGGGCAGTGTAGTCTCCACAGCCCGTTGGTATGCCTCGAATAAAATTGAGCTAAGCGTTCATAATGGAACCCGTTTCGCCCTCAAAAATGCTGAAGTCTCCCTGCTACACCAATCCTATTCCATTGGGGATATAGCGCCGAACAACACAGCACATATCACGTTGAACTTACCTCCCTTGGTGGTATCGAACAACTGGTGGACAAACGCGATCTATGTCTCCATACCGCCTCTACCCCATGCGGACCCACAGAAGCAACTCCTTCTCCAAGCGCTCTCCAACCTTTTGGCCGGCACGGGCACTTCTAATCCCTTTATCGCGCCCTTCTCGTTTGGCGTTGCCTCAAACATGTTGTCGGCGGATGGTTTTGGTCGGGCCTCTCTATTGCTTACGGCCTGGCTCGATGAACCCGTGGTCCCAGCCCAGATAGATGGTAAAAAGGTGGGGGGCGATGAAGCCTCGCTGCTGTGTGTTCATCTCCCACCGCCATCCAACGCGCCTGGCAATTTCCCGGGCATCTCCCCGTTTTCGGAACAACCCGTGTCCGACATTCCGCGTAGCCGCCAACTGAACCCCTCAACAATGCCTTTCGGTGGAGGACGTTGATCGTGCTGGAGAACCCCATTTTTCTGCGTGAGATGCGCATTCGACTCCCGAAGCACCGCGGCGCCCGCATTGGTATTTTGATAATGGTGTCTGTTTTTCTCATCGCCGTCTACTTGCGTATGATCAATGAGTTGATCCAACGCGCAGGCGCCAATAACTCCGATGCAGACCTCCTATGGGATATTCTGGTATGGGCGCAGTTTGTCTTCGTGCTCTTCGCTGCGCCCGCTTATGCTTCCAACGCCTTCTCACGTGAAAAAGAGCAGCAGACTTGGGACCTGCTGCTCATGACCCCGCTTACAGCCTCCGAAATCGTGCTTGGCAAGCTTTTGGGTCGTCTTACCGTCTTTCTCTTACCCATCGTAATTATTTTGCCGTTGGAAATTCTCATCGCCCTTGTGCTCGGGTACTATGCAAACGGCATGTTCTTTCTCACCTTGTTTACATTGCTCATTTTTACTTTCTTTTTCGTCTCCTTAAGCCTCTATGCGTCCTGGAGCCTCAGTCGCACGCTCTATGCGCAGATCGTGTCCTACACCGTTCTTATAGGGGTCTTGAGCATTGGCACCGCTCTCTTAACCGCCGCTGCGCTTGCGCTGTCCAACATCTCATCCGGAACATCAAGCAGCACCTTAGAACAACCTTGGCTCTGGCTGAACCCCTTCTATCTTTTTAGCTTGCTCTTTGAACAGCCACGCGATCACCTTTATCAGCTTGGCATCGGTCTGCTCATCTATCTTATCGTAGGACTATTAATGATCTATCATATTATCTATAATTTGCGACGCCATAGGGAATAGATTCATGACGGTTATCGTGCAGGTGAAAGGCTTGGAAAAGGTCTACCGCGTGGGGCGTCAAAAGCTCCATGCCGTTAAAGGGATCGATCTTGAGCTGGAACAGGGCGATATCTTTGGTTTCATCGGCCCGAACGGGGCAGGTAAAACCACGACGCTGAAAATTCTGGCAACCCTTCTCCCACCCACAGCCGGCACCGCGCTCATCGCAGGCCATGACGTTGTTACCGAGCCAGATGCCGTTCGTGAAGTCATCGGCTATATGCCCGACTTCTTTGGGGTCTATGATGATATTAAGGTGTGGGAGTATCTTGACTTCTTTGCTGCCGCCTACCGCATCCCCAAAGCACGCCGCACAGGCATCATTGACGACGTGCTGGCGCTTACCGATCTTACCGATAAGAAGGATTCGTATGTCGAATCGCTATCGCGAGGGATGAAACAACGGCTTTGCCTGGCGAAAACGCTTATCCACGATCCCAAGGTGCTACTGCTGGATGAACCTGCCTCCGGTCTTGACCCACGCGCTCGCATCGAGTTGAAGGAACTGCTTAAAGAGTTGCAAGCTATGGGCAAAACCATCATCGTCTCTTCCCATATCCTTCCGGAGATGGAGGAGTTCTGTAATAAAATAGGCATCATTGAGCGCGGCGAGATGGTGGTGGCCGGAGAGGTACAGCAGATCGCGCGCCAGATACGCGGCCAGCAGTTCATCGAGATCACCATCGCAGACGGGTTGCCAATAGCCGAGCAACTGCTGCACAACATGCCGGAGTGGGTTCACTCCGTGCAACGCTGTGGAATGGAGAGTGCGAATGGAGATGCCTCTACCCCGCCTCCGCAGCGGGGTACCTTGCGCATTGGCTACATCGGGGCACCCGAAGGCGAATACGAAGTGCTAACCGCCCTGGTGCAGGCAGGAGTAAAAGTTCGCGCCTTCCATCCTGTAAAGACCGACCTCGAAGATGTGTTCTTGCGCTTCACAAAGGGACAAGTGGCATGATACGAAACGTGTTGGCGGCTCTTACCGATCAACCGCTGCTTGTGCGCGAAATGCGCACGCGCATGCGGGGGACACGTGCCTACTGGATTCTGTTTGGCTACCTTCTCATTCTCGTGCTTTTTGTGCTCTTTACCTACTGGGCGCTTCTGCTACGGCTCAGTTCCCCAACAACAGGCCACCTGCGCGCCGCCCACGAAATGAGCAGCAGCATCTTCTACACCACCATTACCGTCCAGTTCTTCCTTATTCTTTTTATAATCCCCGCCATTACCAGCAGCTCGATAGCACAAGAAAAAGAGCAGCAGTCGCTTGACCTCCTGCTCACCACCCCTCTTTCACGCGCTCGCATCGTCTACGGCAAGCTGCTCTCCTCCACCGCCTTTATCTTACTGATGATCGCCACCAGCCTGCCCATAGTGTCCATCTGCTTCCTATTTGGCGGCGTCTCTAGCACCCACATTGCGACCTACTATATTTTCCTTATCAGCTTTAGCCTGCTTAGCAGCGCCCTAGGACTTATGTGGTCTTCCCTCGCCAAAACTTCAGCGCAGGCCGCTATCTTCACCTATCTCTCTGCGGTTCCGCTCAGCCTCTACAGTTTTTCCTATGTCACCACCTATTCTCTTGCTTCTACCATTACCGCCAACGAGGGCTTGCTTTTCAAACTCGCCCTCGAATACCTGTTCCTCATCGCCATTCCTGCCTCTCTCTGCATGAATGCGGTTACCTGGTCTCGCCTCCATGCCGATCCGGCCGATCATGCCGGGTGGCCGCGCCTGCTTTTCCTTTTGCTGAACGTCCTTTTCATCATCTCTACCGTGCGGATTCAGGTGCATGGGGTCGGCTTAAACATGGCCATGCCCGCAGGTCTAGGCCTTAGCACGCTGCGGGGCCTACCCAATACGCTCTCAACGTCGCTGAACCCCCTCTTAAGCGAATTTGCCGGCATATGGTCTTCTTACCTGCTGATTCTCATACCCTGCTGTGCCACCGGAGCGCTCTACCCAGAAGATATCGCCAAACTGGGCTTCGGCCGCTATCTCCTCTCCGGTTGGACGTGGCGCGGCCTGCGTCGTGCCTATCCTGCATCGGGTATCGGCTATGTCACCATCCTCACCCTCGTGGCCTTTCTTACAGTCTTCCTCTATCTCGGCTGGTTGCACGGCCTTTTCAACGTGATAACCGCGGTGTCTGGACCACAATCTGTTTTATTGCCGATTCTGGGGCTTACCTTTGCCTACCTTCTCGGCCTCTCATGCGCCTGCCTGCTCCTCTCTCTCTATATGCAGCGCTTTGCTATACTCGCAGTGTGGCTGTGCTTCGGCATTCCTTGGTTGCTGCCATTTCCCGGCCTACGTGAGGCCGTTCTTCAACTGTTGCCCAGCTATCTCCTCTTCCAAAACCCACGCAATCTCGATCTTAACGCCCTTTTCAACGTCACCATTGCATGGGTGCTTATTGGGGTCGTCTCGCTAACTCTTTGCTGGCTCCTGCTGCGCAGGCATCGCATCTCTCAAAAACCAGAATTTGTGAACTTGTCGGAGGTTCCTCATGAGCCTACAAGCTAATCTCTCGCCCAGCTACGCACCCTCAGCGCTTCATGTGCTTCTCCGCAAAGCGACGTGGCGCATCCGGGCGGCACGGCTACTCCGCTTCGGCTCGACCGGGCTATGCATTGGCAGTTGGCTTGCCCTTCTCTTTCTAGGTGCCGGCAAATTGCGCCTTTTACCACCCTCCCCTTGGATGGAACTCGGCCCTATCCTTCTCGGCCTGCTCATCGGTACGGCTTTTGCGCTGCTCCCTCGTCTCTCCGCCCTTACCGTAGCCCGCCTTACCGAGCAGCGCGCCGATCTCAAAGAGCGCCTCAGCAGCGCGATTGCGCTCGAAACCACCGAGTCGGCATCCTCTTCCCCCTTCTATCCGGCACTCCGTGCCGACGCCGAGCGCCATGCCGCCGATGTCAACCTGAAAGCCATCTATCCGCTTCGCATCCCACGTACCTTCTGGCTCAGCCTGCTGGCCTTGGCACTGCTGGCCGGGGTTACGTTGTTGCCGTCCCTCCCGCTGTTCTGGTCAAAAGAGAAAAAAGCCGAAATGAGTGAGGTGAAGAAGGAGGGCATTCGCATTGTGCGTCTGGCACAACAGGCGGAAAAGGAGGCCACCAAAAAGCATCTGCCGATGACCAAGCAGGCCGCAGAAGAGCTAAAAAAGCTGGGGATAAAGATGCGTGAGGGCAAACTGGATAAAGTCCATGCCATGGTAGCCATGCATAAGCTTACCCAAAAGCTGGCAGAACAGCAGCGCCAACAGGCCGCGCAAAAGAAGAACGCCGCCCAAGCCCAGCAGGCCGCTCAACAGCTGAAGCAGTCGCTTCAAAAACTGGATCAGCAACTCCAACAGCGCCGGCAGGCCCTCCAACAGATGGCGGCAAACCAGCAGGTGAAGCCGACCAATCCCAATAACGCCCTCCGTAATGGGCAACCCAATCACCAACAAAAAGGCGTCCAGAAAAACAGTTCAGCAGCCCTCAAGAAAAATGCGGAACAGATGCAACAGCTAAAAAAGGAGTTGGCCAGCCTGCAGAAGATGCAAAAGGCCCTCCTAGCCATGCAGCAGGCCTTGCAAGCGCAGAATAGTGAGGCTATGCAGCAGGCCATGCAGCAACTATCACAACTAGCCCAACAAAGTATGGGCAACCCGCAACTCGCCCAGCAAATGGGTCAACAGCTTCAGAGCTTGGCCCAGGCGCTGCAGCAAGCCGGCTTAAACCGCACCGCACAGCAGCTGGCTCAGATCGCCAAAATGCTTCAAAACTCTCAAAACCTCAACTCGGATCAGTTGGCATTCCTCAAAAAGCTTCTCGGCCAAATTCCCGGCATGTGCTTCGGAGAGTGCACGGGAGCGTGGTGGCAGATAAGTCCTCTTGACCAAGAGGCGCTTTTGTCCCTTTTGGCAGCTTGTCGAAATGGCTCGAGATTTGGGATTGGCCTTCCTGGTTTTGGGCTTTTTCCGGGCGGTTCGCCCAGCGGAGCTGCCCTCTTCGGTAGTCACAAACACTTCTCTGCCATGAAAGACCCCGGGAAAACCAAAGCCCACTTGCTGATCGCCAACAGCAAAGGCAGTAAAGTGGGGCAGGGCAAAGCTGGCTCTCTGCAAGAGTTCATCCACTACCTCGCCATGCATCCCCACACGCCAAGCCATGCGCCAAACGGCATGATTCTCGGCACCCGTACCCAAAAGGGCAATGAACTCTCCATCCAGTTTCTAGGGGACCCGGATGGCGCCAGCGCTGCTACCCCCTACTACCAGGCCGTGATCACAAGCCAGCGTCAGGCCGAGAGCGTACTCAACCAAGAGCATGTTCCTGTAACGCTGCGCCAGCAAGTACGTGCCTATTTCGATACCCTCCACGGAGAAGGAAAGTAGAACGATGTCGGATATTACACAGCAGGTTGAGCAGTTCCAGCGAGCTTTCGATGAGATACGCACAGAGATCGGGCGGGTTATCGTCGGTAATAAAGAGATTGTCGAGGGTGCGCTCGTCTGTCTCTTTATGGGTGGGCATGCGCTCCTTGAAGGGGTGCCTGGCCTCGGGAAAACGCTCTTGGTACGCACCCTTGCCGAAACGGTGCGGTTGAAGTTTAACCGCATTCAGTTCACCCCCGACCTGATGCCCGCCGACATCACCGGCACGACCATCCTCTCTGAAACTCCCGATGGGAAACGGGAATTTCGCTTTCAGCCCGGCCCCGTGTTCGCCAATGTGCTTCTCGCCGACGAGATCAACCGCGCGACGCCTAAAACTCAGTCCGCCCTGCTCGAGGCCATGCAAGAGCGCTCTGTTACCGTCGGCGGCGTCGTTCATAAACTTGAAGAGCCGTTCCTTGTGCTGGCCACCCAAAACCCCATCGAGATGGAGGGAACCTATCCTCTGCCGGAGGCACAACTCGACCGATTTCTTTTCAAACTGCTGGTCTATCCGCCCAACTTCGAGGAGCTTTCGGCCATTGTAGACCGCACAACCGGAGAGAAAACCGAGACGGTACGTCCGGTGCTTGACGGCCCAACCATTCTGCAGTGGCGCCAGTTAGCACGCGCCGTACCCATCGCACCCAACGTGCAAGAGTTCGCCCTACGCCTTATTCTCGGCACTCACCCTAGCAACGACGAGGCACCTAGCATGGTGAAGCAGTTTGTGCGATTCGGCTCTAGCCCCCGCGGCGCTCAAGCGCTGATACTGGCCTCCAAAATCCGTGCGCTCACCAAAGGGCGCTACAACGTGGCCATAGAGGATATCGTTGAGATAGCTAAGCCGGCTCTTCGGCATCGCATCCTCCTCAACTTTGAAGGGCAGGCCGAGGGCATTGCGCCGGATAGCATTATTGATGAACTCATTGCCCACACGCAGGAGGCCTTGAAAATTTCTGTGGGCGTCTGAAGTGCCCGTTTCGACGCCTTTCCGAGAATTATAGTATAATAAGGGTGTCTACGTTCTGGCAGCGCAGGGCGTTGAGAGCCGGGCCAGCTGCACAGGTAGGCAATCGAACCAGGTCAGGTTCGGAAGAAAGCAGCCTTAAGATTAGCCTGCCCGGTGCGGCCTGTTCACCCGGCTCTGAGCGCCCTGCGCCCTTTCAAGTGC
>NZ_DATGKU010000111.1:0-1480 GCF_035294505.1 Chthonomonas sp.
CGTTTGCACGCAGAGACGATACAATGAACTAGGATTCCAGGCATAGACAAAACCGTCCATTCCAAGAAGTAGTCCGGTTAGTGTTAAGCCCTTATCACCGTACTGCTGCTCCTGAACATCCAATGGAATAGGAAGCGGACAAATCGTCCTACGCTCTAGACTATGGACATGAAAGGCATAAAGCTCGGTGTCACTGACCGTCCACAACCAGTCCTGCTGGTCTAAGACAAGCGGCTGTGGTCTACAAAGTGATGTGTCTGTCTCCTGGAGCGCTATTAGCGGTCGGAAGCGAGCCTCCCCAACATCAAAGTAGCCTAAATAACGCTTCCTAATCTTCCTACTATCTGGGTTCACCAAGCAATAAAGCTTCCCACTAGGGTGCCATACTAAAGGCGAGCACAGCTGACCAGAATGCGGAGAGTATGTAGGAACGTGCTCAAGCACAGCGAAGTAGGACGGGTCGGCTTCGCGCTCTCCTTCCAGATGCCATAAAACCTCGAAGCGCCTTTGGGGGATGTGGTAGCCGAACAGCACTCCTATATCATTCTTTCCTCCTAAAGCTGTGGCGCCGTACAGCCAGCCCTCCGCTCCTAAAACCAGTGCCTCCAACGGATGGGCGCCCTCCGGCCCCTCAAAACTGTGCAGTATCTGCATCTGTTTGCTCTGCAGGTCGAAGCGATACAGGGTTCCGGCATTGTGTTGGCCTCCGAACAAACTCACCCCGTAGAGGCCGCCCTCCTCCGTCCAGACCGGCAATCCGATGGGGTGTCGTGGCCCTCCCTCTTCTCCTTGGTAGAGCACTTCGACGGTTTGGGTGGAGGGGTCGAGGGCATAGAGGGTTCCGGTATCGAAGTCTCCTCCTCGGAGGGTAATGCCGTAGAGGATGCCGTTGGGGGCCCGTCGGAGGCCGGCTACCGGTTGACTACCGAGGTCGCCTCTAAACTCATGGAGCACCTTTGCTTTGTGGATTTCCGTTTTCGACGGCTCTAGGTAGAGAAGCAACCCCTGGTCTTGACCCCCATCGAGAGTAGTTAGGTAGCCTGTTGTGCTCATCCCACTAAAGAAGCCGTAGCAGGAGTGTTTGTAGGTGAACGGGTAATCCTTGATTCTGCCAAAGGATGTAGCCCCAGTGATCGAAGGCTTCGGCTAGGCCGAGCTGCTGGGTGTGAGCCGTCATAAAGGCCAAAGCCTGGGCAGAGAGGGGCACAAAAGCAGGCCCCCTAACCACCTCAAAGTCGGCAGGCAACAAAGTGAAGGCAAACAGAGTAAGGCAGTTGGTGCTAAAACGGTCTATAGCCCGCACGGTGCTAGGCCCATAGGTGCGGAAGTGGGTAGCCGGCAGGAGCATGTAAAGCTCCTTATCATAGGTGAGGGCCATCAGTGCCGGTTCTTGGTAGTCCTTTTCGAGGTAATACCAGTTATATTGATAGAGAAGGCAGGCCTGAGGATGAGATTGGAGCCATTGTTGGGCGCGTGTTTG
>NZ_DATGKU010000112.1:0-2741 GCF_035294505.1 Chthonomonas sp.
ACGAAGTCGTAACAAGGTAGCCGTACCGGAAGGTGCGGCTGGATCACCTCCTTTCTAAGGGTTGGGGGTGTGGGGTGGAGAGGAACGCTGAAAAACCCATTTCAGCCTCTCTTGCCTAACACCCTATACCTAAAGTCGATATCTCTGCTCGAACGCAACGCAAAACGCGCTTTGCAGAGCCCACACAAGCCGTTGTCACGCGATTGTCTTTCCGCCAATTCCTTGTCGTTTTTTCCTCTTCCGTGTTCTTCTCTTCCCGTTGTTTCGACCTTAAGGATGATGAGGCCGCAAAGGTGCCGCCTTCCATCGTATGATATCACGCGTGTACGTGCCGGCCTCTCCAATGGTAAACTGTAGGGAGGAAAAAAAAGAGAGCCGATCACCTGAATTTCCTATTAAGCTGTCAAGGGAGAGCCTGCCTTGCCATCCACCGATTCCACCTCATCGCCTGCGGACATACGTCGTGCGGCATTGCGGTTCGTGCTGTTAATAAGCGTGCTAAGCTTTTTTGCCGACTTCACCTATGAAGGCGCACGCAGCATTACCGGCCCCTATCTAGAAACGCTGCGGGCCAGCGCCTTCATTGTGGGTACCGTTGCCGGTTTGGGAGAGCTGTGCGGCTACGCCTTGCGTTTCTTCTCCGGGCGGTTGGCCGACATCACCGGGCGTTTTTGGCCTATTACCATCTTCGGCTACACCGTTCAGATGATCTCGGTACCGGCCTTGGCGCTAACGGGAAGTTGGCAGGCAGCGGCGGTTCTGATCGTGCTGGAGCGGGTAGGCCGTGCCATTCGCAACCCTCCGCGCGATGTGATGCTCTCTCATGCCGCAAAACACGTGGGCGGCTACGGATGGACTTTCGGAGTCCATGAGGCATGCGATCAGTTCGGCGCTTTATGCGGGCCTCTGGTCATCGCGGTGGTGCTTGCCCACGGCGGAAAGTATCACGAGGCTTTCGCCGTGCTGTTGGTGCCGGCGCTCATTACCCTCGGTTTTGTGGGGATCGCGCGCCTCCTCTATCCGAAGCCGCAAGACCTCGAACCGGCTTTCACCGATTCGGGCCCACCTACCCCCTACTCACGTGCGTTTTGGGTCTACCTTGTGGGAGCTGCGCTCGTTGCCATCGGCTTTGCCGACTACTCGTTGATCGCCTATCACTTTGCACGGGAACACAGTGTGTCTTCGGCCTTGATCCCTATTTTTTATGCGGTGGCCATGGCCGTAAGCGGCGGAGCTTCCTTACTGTTTGGGCGTTTGTTCGACCGATATGGGTTTCCGGTACTGGTTGGCCTCACGATAGTGGCATCGCTGTTTGCCCCTTTGGTGTTTCTCGGTGGATTTTGGATGGCGCTGCTTGGTGCGGCCGTTTGGGGGATGGGAATGGGGGTTCATGAGTCGATTATTCCTGCCGCCGTTACGCCGATGGTGCTCCCACAGCGGCGTGCCTCCGCGTTCGGGCTGTTTACGGCAAGCTACGGCATATTTTGGTTTTTGGGCAGCGCGCTGATGGGCTTTCTCTACGAGCGTTCCCTCATGGCCGTTATTGTGTTTTGCATGAGCACGCAGCTTATGGCGGTACCGCTGTTTCTGTGGGTCAGCGGCAGTAGGGCGCGTCCGTCCCAGGCGTAGGGTAAGAACGATGTGGTCTTAATCGAAATTTATTGTTCTGTTAACACGTTCTTAAACTTCGACGGCTATTATAGAAATCGAAGCGGCTCCGCGAATGCGCCGCGACACTCTCTCCTAGTAGTGCCCCGGCCTGTACAGGCCGGGGATTTTTTTTGGTCAAGCGCTTGCGGCTACAACCCTCTATCTTGCGGTTGATAGAGCCGGAAGGGGCTTTCCAGAAAAAATGAAACTTTTCGGCGAGTTGTGCGTCTATCTCTAATGAAAGCATATGAAAAGACGCCAAAATATGATACAATGAACTAGAGGATGCACGAACTGGCCTGTAGTGTCAACGTATGCAAAAAATGGAGAAAAAGAAAAGGATGGACCATCGCTGTCAGCAGCATGGCATAAGGCTTTTCGTAAAAGGGACGCAGGGGCTGCCAAAACGGGGTCGAGGAGATGGCTAGACAAAAGCCGATCAAAAAAGTGAAACACTCCCCCGTTACGAGGCCCGCACCTGCTTGACAGTAGGTCGGGCATTTTTGTACCCTCAGAAGGGGTGCATGAGTTCGTCAAAAAAGGTTTTAGACGGCAATAGAAAGGATGATAAATAGATGGCACCTTTAGTGAGAGAGCGACTGGATGCGCAGCCGGTGGTAGGGGCGCTGTCGAAGCGGAAGCAACAGCAGCATGAGGCCATAGAGCGTTTGATCGCCATGCTTGACCCAATGGGAACCGATACCTACATGCAGGCGCAGAACGATATCCTCCGTTTGGCACGTTTACGTGCTGCCCGCGCCCGCTATGTGCTGTGCAACTCCGACGGCGTGGCGCTGGCGCGTAAGATGCGCCGCTCCCACACAAAGTAGACGACGAGATAGAAAACACTGAAGGCCGGGCGAGACCGAGGTCTCGCCCGCTTCTGTTTGGACCGGCGGCTGTCGGTAGGTAAGACCAGAGAGCGTGGTTACTGATTCCAGCCGAGACGCCCGTTGATGGAGACGCTATAGGTGGCGAAATGGTTGTGCGTCATGCTGTAGAGCGCCCAAATGGTCTCGGCACAAAACTCCGCAAGAATGATGCCTAAGGCCACCTGGTGCAACTTGTCGTGCCCTTTGAGGCCGTAGTAC
>NZ_DATGKU010000113.1:0-2500 GCF_035294505.1 Chthonomonas sp.
ACGAAGTCGTAACAAGGTAGCCGTACCGGAAGGTGCGGCTGGATCACCTCCTTTCTAAGGGTTGGGGGTGTGGGGTGGAGAGGAACGCTGAAAAACCCATTTCAGCCTCTCTTGCCTAACACCCTATACCTAAAGTCGATACCTGGTCTGTGATAAGCGCAAGCGCTTCCGTCCACGCGACGTTCTTAAGGCACTCTAACGGCCGTGGGCCTATAGCTCAGCTGGTTAGAGCGCACCCCTGATAAGGGTGAGGTCTGAGGTCCGAATCCTCATAGGCCCATCCCGCCCTAGGGGTGGGTTTTGGGGGCTTAGCTCAGTTGGGAGAGCGTCTGCTTTGCACGCAGAAGGTCAGCGGTTCGACCCCGCTAGCCTCCACCTGATGAAAAGAGGGAGCACAACCGCCCTTGACAAAAGGGAAAGGGGTGTGGTAAATTAAACCTCGCCGCGCGACGCAGAGAGCGCGCGATAACCGCCGGATAGGCGGGGCCACTTGCAGCAGAGATGGCAAGGGCCAAACGAAGCACTTTAATAACCGAATAGTGGAAACGCAGCATCTTTCAGAAAAGATGAAAAGCAGCATAGAGCGCATGCTACAAGCGCGGCTGCAGTCTTCTGTGGGAACGCTCCTCCTTTGCACGATGCCGCAAGGTATCGGGGTGGAAAGAGAGTGAGCGTGTGCAGCAGAGGAAGCAGCTAAAGATACACAGGGCTGCTGGTGGATGCCTTGGGGCGATGTGCCGATGAAGGACGCGCCAAGCGGCGATACGCGGTGGGGAGCTGCAAGCAAGCGATGATCCACCGATCTCCGAATGGGGCAACCCGACGGGTGTAACGACTCGTCATCCCGCTTTGCGGGAAGGGCACGAGGGGAACTGAAACATCTAAGTACCCTCAGGAAAAGAAAGCAGATGCGATTGCCTAAGTAGCGGCGAGCGAACGGGCAACAGCCTAAACCGACAGGCCTGTCCTGTCGGGGTTGTGGGGCCGTCAATACGGGGACCGATACGGTGTTCTAGAAAGTGCCTGGAACGGCGTGCCATAGAGGGTGAAAGCCCCGTATGGAACGTTGTGTCGGCTCTAGACGGTACCCAAGTACCACGGAACACGAGGAATTCTGTGGGAATCTGGGAGGACCACCTCCTAAGGCTAAATACACATCGCCACCGATAGTGAACCAGTACCGTGAGGGAAAGGTGAAAAGCACCCCGGGAGGGGAGTGAAATAGAACCTGAAACCAGTCAGCCCGCAAACAGTCAGAGCCTCCCGTTAGGGAGGTGATGGCGTGCCTTTTGCATAATGACCCGGCGAGTTACTGGCGGTAGCCGCTTAAGCCACTCTGTGGCGGAGGCCGAGCGAAAGCGAGTCCGAATAGGGCGCGTTAAGGTTGCCGTCAGTAGACCCGAAACTGCGTGATCTACCCATGGTCAGGGGGAAGCGGGTTTAAGCGCCCGTGGACGCCCGAACCAGTGTACGTTGAAAAGTGCTTGGATGAACTGTGGGTAGTCTGGTGAAATGCCAATCGAACGCAGAGATAGCTGGTTCTCCCCGAAATGCATTGAGGTGCAGCCTCATTCGTTCTGTCTCGCAGGTAGAGACACTGGATGACCTAGGGGCCTTCCCGGGTTACCGAAGTCAACCAAACTCCGAATGGCGAGACACCACAGAATGGGAGTGAGACTGTGGGGGATAAGCTCCATAGTCGAGAGGGAAACAACCCAGACCTTCCGCTAAGGCCCCCAAACGTGGGCTCAGTGTGAAAGGATGTGAGGGTGCACAGACAACCAGGATGTTGGCTTTGAGGCAGCCACCATTTAAAGAGTGCGTAATAGCTCACTGGTCGATGTGTCCTTGCGCCGATAATGTAAGGGGGCTTAAGCCTACTGCCGAAGCGAAGGCGTGGCCCGTAAGGGCTACGGGTAGGGGAGCGTTGCGTTCTCCGGTGAAGCCGTAGGCGAAAGCCGCGGTGGAGGGAACGCAAGTGCGAATGCCGGGATAAGTAGCGAGAAGACAGGTGAGAATCCTGTCCGCCGAAAGCCTAAGGTTTCTTAAGGAAGGCTCGTCCTCTTAAGTTTAGTCGGTCCTAAGGCGAGGCCGCAAGGCGTAGCTGATGGCTGTCCGGTTGATATTCCGGAACCGGGTGTAGGCGTTGAACGGCCGGGGACACTTCTCTGGCGTCCGTCGTGCAGCTGGTTGCACGTTGGGGTAACCCACTAGTGGAGCCCTTCGGGGCAAAGCGAAGCGGGCAAAAGAGGGGTCGAGAAAAGCCGGTCGGGAGCCTACATTCGACCGTACCGCAAACCGACACAGGTAGGCGCGTAGAGGATACGAAGGCGCTCGAGATAACTCTCGCTAAGGAACTAGGCAAACTGACCCCGTAACTTCGGGAGAAGGGGTGCTCTCCGCAAGGGGAGCCGCAGTGAAATGGGCCGAGCGACTGTTTACCAAAAACTCAGGTCTGTGCTAAGCCGAAAGGCGACGTATACGGGCTGACGCCTGCCCA
>NZ_DATGKU010000114.1:0-10497 GCF_035294505.1 Chthonomonas sp.
AGGGCAGATAGATTATCACGATCAGCACATCTACGCCTATGAACTGTTTGGTTTTCCGCGAAAGGATGAGTTGGAGATAGGCCCCAAGCGAAAAGGCAAATCACGTCGTGCCCAGCAAGACTATGTGCACGACATCGCGGCGGTGTTTCGCAACTTCCTGCCCTATCTAAAACCGAATGCGAAGGTCTTTGTGGTAGCCAACGACCGATTCCACCTGTACCCGGAGATCGCTCGTCTTAGCGGTTTGCGGATTGTGGATGAGTATCATCGCGCGGTTACGAAACGCACGGAACAGGGTGATGATCCCTATTGGGAGACAGTCTTTCTCATGAGGAGAATGTAACTGAGCCTTAGAGAAACATAGCCTGCTACCCCGGAAAGCAGCTGAGGAGGGTTTGTAGGGTTTCGGAGAGAGTGCTTGTCTCGTTGAAACGTTGTTGTAGGAAAGCGTTTACCTGCTCGATGCGGGCACGAGCCTGATCGATCTTTGGGTTACTTCCTTCCACATAGGCACCGATATTGATGAGGTCTTCCGCGTTTCGATAGGTGGCGAGGGTTTCTCGAAGGCGTTCTGCTGCCCGAAGGTGCTCTGGACTGACGATTTGTGGCATAACGCGGCTTACGCTCTGCAAAACATCTATCGCCGGATAGTGGCCGCGCTGGGCCAATTCTCGTGTAAGCACGATATGGCCGTCGAGAATGCCGCGAACGGCATCTGCTACCGGTTCGTTCATGTCGTCGCCCTCCACCAGAACCGTGTATAGCCCCGTGATGCTGCCTTTTTCTGCTGTGCCGGCGCGTTCTAGAAGACGGGGAAGCATGGCAAAAACGCTGGGGGTGTAGCCGCGCGTGGCCGGCGGCTCCCCAATGGCCAGGCCAATCTCGCGTTGGGCCATGGCAAGGCGCGTGATCGAATCCATCATAAGTAAGACATGGGCGCCCTGGTCTCGAAAGTATTCGGCGATGGCGGTCGCTACGAAAGCCGCTTTAATCCGCACCAAGGCCGGCTGATCGGATGTGGCCACGACCACGACAGACCGCTGAAGACCCTCTGTACCTAAACTTTCCTCAATGAAGTCGCGTACCTCACGCCCACGCTCCCCCACGAGGGCGATCACGTTGACATCGGCATTGGTGTTGCGGGCGATCATGCCAAGCAGCGTGGATTTTCCCACACCGGAGCCGGCAAACACGCCCATGCGCTGACCTCGGCCCACGGTGAGGCATCCATCCAGAGCGCGCACCCCTACCTGCAGGATTTCGCAAATGCGCGGGCGCGTAAGAGGGTTGGGTGGATTCGCGTTCACAGGGACAACGGCGGGAAGATCGAGGGGAGGGCCACCATCAATGGGATATCCTAGTCCATCGAGCATGCGCCCTAGCAGGCCTTCGCCCACCATCACTTGGAGAGGACGTCGTGTGGCCACCACCTCGCTGCCGGGGCGAATGCCCTCCATAGGGCCGATGGGCATAAGGAGCACACGCCCTTGACGAAAGCCCACCACCTCCGCTTTGATGGGGGGGCGCGCCGGATCGTAGAGATTAGCGCGGTCGTAGTAGATGTCGCAAAGCTCACCTACCATGGCCGGCGGGCCATTGGACTCGATAACAAGGCCGATGACCTGTACCACTTTTCCGTTCTGCCGCACCGGGTCGAAGCGCGCTATGCGCTGCCGATAGCGCTCCAGGTTCACCGGATTGGGAGGGATAGGCGGTAGGTCAAGGATTTTTCCTTGCATCGTGGCTATTCCTCTCCCTCAGTAGGTGGGGGCGAAGGGGGCACGTCGAAAAAGGGGTTTAGCTCCGCCAGCTGGGTTTCGATGCGGGCATCCACATTACCGTTTGGCGTCTCTACAATGCACCCGCCGTCGCCCACACGGCGGTCGCTGATGATCTCCACATGGGGCAGATGATCGAGCATTTCGAGCAGTTCCTCACGGTGGCTTCGCACGGTCTCTAGGTCGCGTGGGCTTACGCGAATGCAGAGAGAGCCGCTATCGGCTACCCGTAGCAGCGCGTTCTTAATGACGGATAGCGCCACCTCCTTAGAGGCTTCTACCTCTTGCTTAATCACTTTGCGCGCCAACTCGAAAACCAGCTGAACCACCTGCGGCTCCAGCTCCTCCCAAATGCGACGACGCTGGGCCTCCACAGATTGAACAAAGTTTTGAAGGTCTTGACGCAGCGCTTGGCGCTCCGCCTCTGCTTGGCGGGTTAGCTCGGCACGAACCTCTGCTTCCCCCTTGATTTTGCCGTCGTAATATCCCTTCTCGAACCCTTGACGGTAGCCCTCCTCCTCCAAAAGTTTGGCTCTGTTTTGGGCTTCATTCAGCAGCGCCTGGGCAGCCTGCTCGGCCTCCTGGCGAATCTGGGCGATTTCGGGTGGTTCTGTGATGGCTTTTGCCTGTTGGCGGCGCAGCTCTTCGGCCATCTCCTCCACCGGTCGCAGCGGAAGGGGAGTGGCGTGCGCTCCGGAGGTTGGTGGTGGGGGGACGGATTCAACGGTCACGCTTGCTCCGTCTTCTAGCTTGGGCGCCAGCATCTGAAACCAGTTTACGGGCGTAGGAGATGGTGCCGATTTTACCGAGATACGGGGTGCCGTCAGCGGTCGGAAGTCGAGGTTTTCCGCTTGCGAAGGTTCGGCTGACATTATATGATAATCTCCTCACCGCCGCCGCGTGCAATGACGATCTCGCCGGCCTCTTCCAGACGGCGAATGATGCCGACGATGCGCTGTTGTGCCTCTTCTACATTGCGTAGGCGCACCGGCCCCATAAACTCCATATCCTCTTTGAGCATGGTGGCTGCACGCTCGCTCATGTTCTTGAAGATGCGGTTCTGTACCTCTTCACCCACTCCCTTAAGGGCGAGGGCCAGCTCCTTGGTATCCACTTCCCGAAGAACCTTTTGAATGGAGCCGTCGTCGAGCAGAACGATGTCCTCAAACACAAACATAAGCTTTTTAACCTCTTCGGCCAGGTCGGGTGTGGTTTCGCTAAGGTTTTCGAGGATGGTTTTTTCGGTGGTGCGGTCAACCCAGTTGAGTATCTCCACGAGGCTTTTAACACCACCGACCGAAGTGAGGGCCGAGGAGACCACCGAAGTAGAAAGCTTACGTTCGAGCACGCGCTCTATCTCTCGAATGACCTCAGGTGGGGTGCGATCCATAATAGCGATGCGTCGGGCAACCTCCGCCCGCAGTTCCTGTGGTAGGCCGGAGAGCACCGTTGCCGCTTGGTTTGGGTTCAAGTGCGATAAAACGAGCGCAATGGTCTGCGGGTGCTCATCTACGATAAAGGAGAGCAGTTGGGAAGGATCGGTCTTTTTAACAAAATCGAAGGGCATCACCTGCAGCGCCTGTGAGACACGGCTGACAACCTCATTGGCCTTATCGGCACCAAAGGCCGCCTCAAGCGCTTTGCGGGCCTGATCGATTCCACCTTCCGCAATGACCTCTTGGGCGAGGCACATCTCATGAAATTCGGCGATGATCTGGCGACGGGTTTCCGAACTTACTCGGCCCAAGCGGGCCACTTCGAGAGTGATGTTCTCGATTTCATCCTCGCGTAGATGTTTAAAGACACGGGCGGCGGCCTCTGGGCCTAGAGCCACCATCAGCACGGCGGCTTTTTGACGGTTGGTTAAATTGTTCGTTTGTGCGCGTGGCATAGCTTCCTTTTCCTTAAACCAGGCTAGTTTTCATCGCCGAGCCAGCTCTTCACGAGCATGGCGACCATCTCCGGTTTGGAGCGCGTGAGATGAAGAATGCTTTCGAGGTTGGCATCGAAGGCCTCTTCGATAACCTCAAAGGTCTTCGGAGTGTTTGAACCGGGAACAAGTGGAATAGGTCCTTCCTGACCCGGCAGCGATTCGGGGGCGCCGTCGCGCGATTCGGTGGGTGCCGCCGAACCAAGGGCGCCCGCCGGTAGGCTGCCCCCGCCGGCCAGAGCAAACTGGCCTTCGGCAACGGTGCCAGGCCGTCGGAGAGCGCGAGCAAGCATCCAAACCGCAAACCCCATGATAAGGAAGGGAATAAGCACGGCGAGTAGATGGCGCATGTTGGCTGCGCTGGTCGCAGCCGCAGCCGCTTGCTCTTCGGCTTTCTCGGTGGAGTGATCGAAGGGGACGGCGCTGACGGCCACTTGACGCGAGTGCGTTGGGTCGTTGGGATCGTAGCCGATAGCGGTCTGCACCATCTGGGTGACGGTGGCGATGGTGGATTGCAGCTGATCGGCAGGAATTTTGGAGGAATCGAGCAGAACGCTTACGTCCAAGCGCTTGATCTGGCCCGGAGCAACCGTTGTATCCACGGTGCTTGTGGTGGGCTGATAGGTGGTGGTGGTGGTTTCATGGGTGTAGTTGCTGTTAGGGCCGGTGGTGGCTGCCATGTAGTTAGGTACGCCGGGGCCGTTGGGCTGTGCGGCTGCGATATTGCCGGCGGCGCCTACCTGAGCGCGCGGGATGGCGGTGCCTTGACCGTTAAGCTGCTCGGTCTCATCGTATTTGGTGACCGGTGCGCCTGGAGTGGTGGTTACAATATGGCGTTTTTCTTGATCGTTGCTCAGCTCTTCATGTACTAAAACGATGGAGCGATGGGGGCCTAAAGCCCTGTCGAGGGCGGCTTGTAGATCGGCACGCTCTTGCATCTGTTGTTCGCGCGCCTGTTTTTCCAGGTCATCCACCTGACCACCGGCCATATGAAGACCATCCCAAAGCAGGTCGCCGTTGGAGTCGACCACGCTGATGTTTTTGTCGGAGAGACCGGTAAAGGCCATTTGAACGAGGCGTACGATAGCGCGCACGTTTTCGTCGGAAAGCTGATGCCCGGGTTTGAGGGTGAGAAGCACAGAGGCCGAAGAGTCGTGGTGATCGACCAATAGGGGGCTGTCGTCTGCCGGGGCATAGTGCACCACTGCGGAGGCGATATCGTCCATGCTCATAATGGTGCGTGCGATGCGGTCTTCACGAGAACGGCGGATGCGGAGGTCTTCAATCTCCTGCGGCTCGCCCATGTGGGAGGAGTTGAGGATGTCATCGGCTCCGTTGAGTGTGCTGGAAGATTGTGCCGGCAGGTTTTGACTAAGCAGTTTCATCTGCCACTCGTCGTGGTCTTGGGCTGGCACTTCAATGGCCGTGCCACCCTGCGTGAGGCGATAGGGGACGTGCGCCTCCTGTAGTTTCTCGGTGATCGCGTTTGCATCTTGGGCAGAGAGGTTAGAGAAAAGCGGCACGAATTCGGGGGTACTCGCCCAAGAGAGGAAGCCGATCAGCGCGATGATCGTGCCCAGAGAGGCAGCGACAAAGATAATCTGGTTGGTGCGGCCTAAACGTTCCCACCATTCTCTAGCTCGGTTCACGGTAATAACTTCCTTCCTACACCTTTCTGCAGTGCGCTTGCATTCTTAATGAGCTACACGGCTGCTATACGTTGAGACTGATGATCTGTTGATAGGCATCTAGCAGGCGATTACGCACCTGCACGGCCAAGTCGAGGGCCACAGAGGCCTCTTGAGAGGCGATCATCACCTGGTGAACGTCGAGCGGTTCACCGGCAGCGAAGCGTGCAGTAAGGTCATCGGCGTGCAGTTGAGCATGGTTTACTTCGCTGATGGCCTCACTGAGAAATTGACCAAAGCTCTTCGCCGGAGCGGAGGTCTCTCCTAGCCCGGTAGGCGCCGAAGAGAGACCTGCCGATTGCTGCACGGCGGGAGCAATGTCAAAAAGCGGGGTTGGAGCATCCATACGCATGAGAGGTTCTCCTTGCAATTACGCGCGGCCGATGTCAATGGCGCGGGTCTGCATCTGTTTTGCGGCGTTGATGGCGGTGACGTCGGCTTCGTAAGCACGTGAGGCCGAGATCATGTCCACCATTTCGATAATAGGGTTCACGTTGGGCATGCGCACGTTGCCGTTAGCATCGGCGTCCGGATTGCCCGGATCGTGAATCACTTTGTAGGGTGTTGAGTAGTCCGGTTGAATGGAGGTCACCTCCACACCGGCTCCTGGAGCTTCGTCTTCGGGGCCGCCGCGCAGAGCGATGAGCATTGCATGGAAGCTATCTCCACCGGGCTGGCGTTCGGCTAAAGTGACGATCTCTCGACGATAAGGCTGGCCGTTAGGGCCGCGCGTGGTATCTACATTGGCGAGGTTGTTGCTGATCACATCGAGGCGCAGACGCTCTGCAGTGAGACCTGAGGCACTTATCTGCATTGCCGAACCGAGTGACATGGTGTTTCCCCTCCTTGAGCTGATGTCTTAGCAATTAGCGTCCGTTGATCACGGTTTTGAGATTGGTAAACTGGAGAGATACTGCCGTTGCTAGGGCATCATAGCGAATGGCATTCATGGCGAGTGCCACGCTCTCCGATTCCGGGTCTACGTTGTTGCCGTCGGTGCGGTCGGTTGTGGTGTTGACGGTGTAGACGGTCGGTTGAATAGAGGAGATGGGGTGCGGATCGAGAGCGGCGAAGGGAGTATGGCGTATCTCCAGGGCGCTCTGCAAAGCCGACTCAAAGCTGACGGCCTGACGCTTGTAGCCGGGCGTATTGACGTTGGCCAGATTGTTGGCGATGACCTGTTGACGCAGGGCTGCCGCGTTCAGAGCGGCTGTCGCCGCCTGAAAAGCGTCGCCACCAAAGAGCATGTCAAGCATGGGTTTCTCCCTTTACGGTGGGTGCTGAGCACCTTAGAAACGAAAGTCGGTTGCCACGTTCTAATGTGGGCTTCACCGGAATTATTGGTTATCTAAAGTGCGAACCTCAGGGAGAATTTTCGCCCCGCTCGGCGTCTGTGGCGGCGAGCGCTTCGGCTTGTAGCGACTTGTAGGCCTCGCGAATACGTCGCACATGATAGGCCACGTTGGCCGGCGAGCACCCCAAAATCTCTGCAACCTCCCGCGCCGTGTAGCCCTCGAGAAGCGCTCGCAGAATGCGCTGCTGCAGTGGGGTGAGCAGCTCCATGAGGGCAATGAGATCGAAGGTTGCCGTTGGGTCGAAGGAAGGGGATTCGAGGTATCCCTCCGGTATCGGCACGGTATGGGCGCGCCAGTGAGCGCGAATCGTGTCGAGCATGCGCCATCGTGCGCGTTGCAGCAGGTGTTGTTCCGGGTTGCCGATACGCAAGTCAAGGCGCGGCAACATCTCAAGAACGGCTACCCAAGCTTCTTGGCGCAGGTCATCGCTCTCAACGCCCGAAATACGCCCGAAGTAGGCGGCCATTCTTTCAATACGCTGTTCAATCGCATCTATGAGTTTTTGTTGGGTAGAGGCGTCGAGACACCCCCGTAAAGCCGTTTCCATAGTTCAATTCCTTCTCGAAAATCACGCAAACAAAGAACGCTAAACGAATGAAGAGTTGGGAGAGGTCTCTAACGGTCGCAGTGTTCGCAAATTCGCTTCGTTCCCGTTACCGGTGAGAGCGGGGAGGAGCACGCGCCCAATGTTTGCTTCGAGAAGGCGCTTTTTCGGGGGCGCCCTCAGAGGAGTGTCAGAAGAGGTAGTAGGAGCGCTCGCTACGACCGGTAGGACCGGAGACCCGCGGTTGTGCATTGCCGTTAGGCAACGCCATGCCGTCGAACACCTTAAACCATAGCGGTGTTCGACGCCGATGCGGCACCACAAACCGTTTTAGGCATAGCCTCACGTCCACCGTCGTAGCTTCCTTTCTAACAAGTGCGCACGTTCGCAGGCGAACGCGCATCAAACTTTATTCTATCCTATATCGTTGGAAATTGGCAAATTGTTAAAAGACGGCTCAAAAGCATGATACAGGGGCGAAGGGTGTTGTAGGGTAGTATTATTTCATTAGAGCTTTATTCGGTAGCTCTGAAAGGAGTGGAGAGATGTTCCACAAAAAAACAACGCTCTATGCCTCCCGCAGCGCCTTTACGCTCATTGAGCTTCTTGTTGTCATCGCAATTATTGCGCTACTTGCTGCGCTCCTCTTTCCCGTCTTTTTAACCGCTCGTGGAAAAGCTAGGGAGATCGCCTGTCTTTCTAACCTGCATCAGCTCGGCTTGAGCATCGGCATGTACATGCAAGATTACGACAGCTACTATCCTTATATGGTAGACCCTGCCGACCGCTATACCCCGCAAATTTGGGGAAGCGACCCCAGCTTTATGGCACAAATTCCCACCATCACGCCGCTTCAGGTGGCCTTATTTCCTTACACGAAGTCAAAGGAGGTCTTTCATTGCCCCGCCGATACGGGGTTCGATGTGGAAGATTTTACCGGCCTCTATATTGACCCCAACGGAAACCCGCCCAATGCCAATCCATCTAGCTTTGCAAAGTTTGGGACGAGCTACTACTATCGAACCGAGTTGGCCGAACGCCACGCTACCGACAGCATGTTGCAGCACCCTGCCGAAGTCAACGTGCTTTTCGACGGCGCCGGGAAATGGCATGGCAGCCTCATTCCGCGTGTATGGCGTTACAACACACTTTTTGCCGACGGCCACGCCAAAAACATCACCTACGATCAGCTCAATACCTACTGGGCAATGCCTTTATGAGCGACTGCGTCGTTTTGCGGGCTAACTGGGTGTTACCGGTAACCCACCCTCCTATCGCCCATGGCGAGGTGGTGGTGGAGGAGGGACGAATCGCGGAGGTGCGACCGGCTCGTGGCGTTTTAGATGCGCGCACAGGGCGCGACTTTGGTGCAGCCGTAATCCTGCCGGGGCTGGTTAATGCCCATACCCATCTGGATTACACACTGTTCCGTGGACTTGTGGAAGACCGGGAGTTTTTTGCTTGGATTCGGGAGTTGGTGAAGCGCAGTCGTCTGCTTTCTGAAGAGGACTGGCGCATTTCCGCAATGTTGGGGGCTGCGGAGGCGGTGGCTGGCGGCATAACGGCGATTGGCGACTGTACGCCAACCGGCGCCTCGTTAGAGGCGGCAAAAACGTTTGGGTTAGGCGGAGTTATCTATCAGGAAGTGTTTGGCATTGGGGAAGAGCAGTCTGTCGAGGAGACCATACGGGAGCTGGCGCAAAAGGGTGCCGCTCTAAAGAAAGAAAGCACCGGTAGTCGTTTGACGGTTGGTATCTCTCCTCATGCGCCTTATACCGTACGGCCGGCTTTGTTTCAAGCGCTGGCCCGCTGGGCAAATCAGAACCAGCTACCTATTTGCATCCATGCTGCCGAGTCGCGCGAGGAGCTAGAGCTGTTGCTGGAGGGGCGTGGGGTAATGGCGCAAAGTTTGAAGGAGCGCTGTATCTCCTGGCATATCCCGCGCCAAAGCGTTGTTGCCTATCTAGACCATTTGGGCATTATTGGTGCGCAAACGCTTTTGGTGCACGGAGTGAACGTTTCGGCTAAAGACTGTGTGCTTGCCCAACAGCGACGCGCGGCCTGGGTGCACTGTCCAAAGTCGAATGCGAAGCTGGGCAACGGAGTAGCCCCTCTGGCCCTCCTCTGTCCTCTGCATGAGGCGGAGGCACGAATTGGGTTGGGCACCGATAGTGTGGTAAGTAACAACACTTTAGATATGTTCGAGGAGATGCGTTTTGCCGTTCTCCTACAGCGCGCTGCCCGCCGACGCGTAGATGCGTTGACAGCGAAGCAGGCTATAAGCCTAGCCACGTTGGGCGGAGCCCAAGTGCTGGGGCTGAAGGATGTTGGTTCATTGGAAGTGGGCAAGCGAGCCGATCTCTGCGTGGTGCGCCTCGATAGACTGCATGCCATGCCAAATTACGATCCTTATAGTGCTCTGGTCTACACAGCCCACGCCTCCGACGTGGTATTGACGATGATTGATGGGCGCGTGCGCTATGATGCCGCCCTTCATGCAGAGATGAAATACCGTTTCCCTGAAAACGATTTAGCACCGCTCTTTGCATCTCTGCCTCACCTAACGGCGTGTTTGCAGGCATCACTCGGTGCTTAGAGACCGTTGTTTTTCTTGCTGATGCGGCGCTCCGCGAAAACCCTCTAAAAATTACGGGGCGATCCTCCGAAAATCATTGCGGAACAACCAAAACTTCTCTCTTTCCCGACAAACACACTGGGTTGTTCGAGATTCTAAACTAACGCTTCGCCGGCAGGAGGCCGGCAAACGGCCGAATAGGCCAAAAGTAAATTCACGGAGGATCGTTTATGTTACAGCTCAACACCAATGTAACGGCGCTTAACGCCCTTTACAACCTAAACCAAGTCTCCGATGCCGTCGCCAGCAGCATCCAAAAGCTCTCCAGCGGACTGCGCATCAACTCCGCCGCCGATGACCCCGCAGGCCTCATCATCTCCGAAAACCTGCGCGCTCAAGTCACCGGCCTCAACCAAGCCATCGCCAACGGGCAAGACGCTACCAACCTCATCAAAACCGCCGACGGCGCCCTCTCCGAGGTCAGCAACCTCCTCAATAACATCCGACAACTCGCCGTCCATGCCGCCAACACCGGCGTCAACGACATCACCGCCGTCGAGGCCGACCAAACCCAAATCAACTCCGCCGTCCAGTCCATCGAGCGTATCGCCGAACAGACCCAGTTTG
>NZ_DATGKU010000115.1:0-2680 GCF_035294505.1 Chthonomonas sp.
CAGGAGTTTGGAAGTCGAGATATGGCGGCCGCTTTGGTTGAACAAGAGCTGCGGCAGGGAATCTTCTCGGATAAAGTTGGCCTGGTTCGCTTCTATATTCCCGATGTGGCACGCTGGTCAAACATTCGTCGGCAAACCGCCGGATTGGGGCAGTATCTAACGGATGCCGTGCGTGCCGTAGCCCGCGAGAATACGCGTTTACAAGGCGTTATCGATCTGGTGGACTTCAACGCCACCGCCGCCGGTCAGCGCATGGTGCCCGATGAGTATCTTGCTCGATTGGTCGAGATTCTCTCCCGCCATCGCCTAGGGCTGCAGGACGTAGAGCCGGATATTCTGGGTCGAGCCTACGAGTATCTTCTGCGGAAGTTTGCCGAAGGACAGGGACAAAGTGCCGGCGAGTTCTACACTCCGCGCGAGGTGGCCGTGCTGATGGCGCGTCTGCTGGAACCCATGCCCGGTATGACCGTCTACGACCCGGCCTGCGGCTCCGGCGGCCTGCTCATTAAGTGCCATTTGCGGCTGCTGGAAACACATGGGCAATCGCAAAATGGTCATCGGTATCTCCCTTCGGAGCACCAGCCGCTGCGGCTGTTCGGCCAGGAGATGAACCCCTCTACTTTTGCCATGGCGCGCATGAATGCCGTTATTCACGATATGGAGGCCGATATCCGACTGGGCGATACCATGCGCCACCCTGCCTTCAAGGATAGCCACGGCAGGTTGATGCGGTTCGATCTGGTGACGGCCAACCCCATGTGGAACCAGAAATTTCCGATAGAAGCCTACGAAAACGACACCTACGATCGCTTTCGCTTTGGCAGCCCGCCCACCTCTTCGGCGGACTGGGGCTGGCTGCAGCACATGCTTGCCTCCTTAAACGACACCGGTCGCATGGCCGTGGTGCTGGATACGGGGGCGACCAGCCGCGGCAGCGGCAACCAGGGCAGCAACCGCGAGCGCGATATCCGTAAGGCGTTTGTGGAATGCGACCTCGTGGAGGCGGTCGTGCTGTTACCCGAAAATCTTTTTTACAACACCACCGCGCCGGGCATCATCCTCGTGGTTAATCGCAAGAAACGCACTCCAGGCCAGATTCTGCTCATCAATGCTTCCACGCTCTTCGCCAAAGGGCGACCTAAGAACTACCTAGCCGACGAGCACGTCGAGACAATCGCTCGGCTTTACCACGAATGGAGGGTAGAGGAGGGCCTATCGGCAATCATCAGCACCGAAGAGGCCGCCCGAAACGACTATAACCTCTCCCCTAGCCGTTATGTAAGCATGAACGGTAGTGAAGAGACCGTACCGCTGGAGGAGGCGGTGGTGCGCCTGCAAGAGGCAGAAGAAGAGCGCATGGGTGCCGATCGGGAATTGGCAGCGGTCTTAAAAAAACTGGGGCTTGGCGGTTCCCTGATGGAAACGGAGCTGCCTGGAAGTGAGCGATCATAACAGAACCATAAGCGAGAGCGCCTACGATCGTGGCTTGTAAATCGCCTATTATAGGGGAAGAGCACTCTCATGGAGAAGGGGAATTTCGAGATTCCTGAAGCGCAGATTGGGGATTTTTGCCGCCGCTACCGCGTGCGACGACTATCCCTGTTTGGCTCTGCGCTTCGGGAAGATTTCGGGCCGCAAAGCGATGTGGATGTGCTGGTGGAGTTTGAGCCGGAGGCATCGGTAGGTTTTTTGACCTTAAGCTGCATGTCTCGTGAGCTATCCTCCCTATTGGGTCGGCCGGTAGACCTCGTGGTGCGCAGCGGTCTCAAGCCTCTCCTTCGAGAGGACGTTTTGCGCGAGGAAGTGACAATCTATAGGGCCTGAGCGCTTGTGCCTACCGAGCCATGCCCAGTTGCCCAAAGCGTTCACCGCGCTTGTAGGAACAGAGCAAGCGCCTTTTGGAGAAGAGGAACGATGCATGAGAACTTAGAGGGTTTACCTAACGGCTACAAAATGACCGAACTCGGCCCTTTGCCAGAGGATTGGCAGATGGTGCGACTGGGAGAATTAGCTTGTGTCCGCTATGGTAAAGCAAAACCAAGTACCACTGGCACCATCCCTGTTATTGGTTCAGGCGGTGTTTATTCCTGGTCAGACAAGCCACTAATTCAATTTCCTACACTTATCATTGGTAGAAAAGGTACAGCCGGGCAAGTGTGGCTATCTGAAAAAATGTGTTGGCCCGCTGATACAACTTTTTACTTAGAATGGAAGCAAACGATTGATGTTCACTTTCTTCACGCCTGGCTGATACTTCATCCCCTTTCTGGTGAACATGCAAAAACTACCTTACCTAGCCTGCAGCGTCCAGATGTCGAGAATTTACTCCTTCCCTGCCCACCCGTCGAGGAACAGCGTGCCATTGCCTACGTTCTACGTACGGTACAGCAGGCGAGGGAAGCCACCGAAAAGGTTATCGCTGCTGCCCGTGAACTCAAGAGAAGCCTCATGCGCCATCTCTTCACCTACGGTTCTGTGCCTGTGGAGCAAGCCGATCAGGTGCGTTTGAAGGATACCGAACTCGGCCCTTTGCCGGAGCATTGGCGGGTGGTGCGACTTGGAGAGGTAGTTCAAAAAACAAAACTGCTCGATCCGAGAAAGCAGCCAGATAGACATTTCAAGTATATTGATGTTTCATCTATCAGCAACGAGTCATTAGCCATTGTAGACCATAAAATCT
>NZ_DATGKU010000116.1:0-1346 GCF_035294505.1 Chthonomonas sp.
GACCGAGTTGGTGCTAGGCCGACTCACCTATGGCAAATGGCCAAACCTTGCCAGCGCCTATGTCAGCGGCATTAGCGTGGGCATTCTGCTGCGTTCGGATTTCGTTTGGCCCTACATGCTCTGTAGTGCCATCTCCATTACTTCCAAATATGCTATTCGGGTGAACGGACGCCACCTCTGGAACCCCTCCAACCTCGGCATTGTGGCCACGCTCTTCATTGTGCCTAACGCGGTTTCCACCTTGATGAACCAGTTCAGCAATGGCCTGCTCCCCATGATCGTGGTGTGGATTGTCGGTTCTTTGGTGATCGCTCGTCTTAAGCGTTTTCATATCTGCCTTACCTACGTGCTGAGCTTCGGCTTCTATGCCTTTATCCGTAGTCTTATCCTGCACGACTCGTTTATAACCGAGGTGGCTCCCATCACGGGACCTATGTACCAGCTGTTTACCTTCTTTATGATCACCGATCCCAAGACCACCGTTCACTCGAAGCGGGGCCAGATGTTGGTGGCCTTCCTTGTGGCGACGGTGGAGAACTTCTTGTGGCTCTACGGTTCGCTTGCTTCTCCGCCGGCCAACTCGCTCGGCGGCATCATCGCCTCTCATCCCCCTTATCTCGCGTTGACGTTGGTAGGCCCACCTGCCAATCTGATCGAGATATTACGTGAGAAACGCCGGAAGCTGGCGCAACAGACCGATGCCTCCCCGGCTCTCAAGGTGGCAACGGGCAACTAGACTCGCCATTTGGGTCTGCACTTCTAGGAAAGCCTGTCCAAGGAAACCGCCTGTAGGGGCACGGTGACCGTGCCCCTTTTGCTCATCTCCCCTCTCCCTGATAGGGGGAGGGGGTTGGGGCTTGAAGAACCTTTGAGACGACCGCCATTTCGAGCCAAAGGTGAGATGAACAACTGTCATTTCGAGCCGGTTACACAACTGTCCTTTCGAGCGAAGGCGAGATAAACAACTGTCATTTCGAGCCGGTTACACAACTGTCATTTCGAGCCGAAGGCGAGAAATCTTGAGTTTCACTTCCCACCAGTTCTGAGGGTAGGGAGTGGGGCTGCAGGGTGCCGATGCCAAAGCCCCCCTCTCATCCCCCCGCACGCGGGGGGAGGCTAGCCCTTCTTCCCCGTGTACGGGGAGGGGAAGGGCGTCGGCCTTGAGGGGAAGGGCGTCGGCCTTGAGGGTTGGGGAGGGGCTTGAAGAGCCAGCGATACGCCTGTCCTTTCGAGCCGAAGACGAGATAAACAACTGTCATTTCGAGCCGGTTACACAACTGTCATTTCGAGCCGAAGGCGAGAAATCTTGTGTTTCAATCCCCACCGGTTCTGAGGGTTGGGGAGGG